>JAGHUS010000130.1 GCA_018064685.1 Bacteroidales bacterium
AAAAAATGCCGCCAGGCGAGTCGGGCAATTGTGCTGCACGATGTTAGCCTGCATTATTCATAGAGTAATTGTCAATTGTCAATTAATCTAAGATTATGAATAATCCAGGCTGGTGGAAGACTAGTGGATGTGAAAAGGGGGTCTTGCACTAACAGAACATTCAGTGTTACAGTGTGATAGAACATATTAGTGGAAGAGTGCAGATGAATAAACAATTCGACTTGAATTTCCTGAGAATATAGTCACATACATATTACTGCATGTGGAAGAAGTCGGATACGAGTTTGCCAATAGACTTACGATTGTTGATGAACGTCTCCAGCACCTTCGTGCTGCCGTGAGCGGGAATGATGTCGTAGTCGGCAATGGCAGCTGGGATAAGGCATGACTGTCCCTCGGGCAACAACACATCGTCGTTGCTACTGCGTACATGTATGTGACAATCACCCTCGAAACACATCACGATGACAAAACTGTCGTACTTGAGCAGGTTGCGGTGGAAGGGTTCGCTGACATCGAGGACACGCACCGAGAAATAGGGAGTGTCAAGAACACGGTCGAGAGAGTCTTTCTGCTCGTGATGCAGCGTGCGGTATTCGGGATAGACATCATAGTCGATGGCCTGTGCTGCCAGTTCGGTATGTAGTTCGCGAGGCTTACCGTCAAGACCGGGACGGTTATAGTCGTAGATGCGATAGGTCACATCACTGCTCTGCTGCACCTCGGCCAGCTTGATGCCACCACAGATGGCATGAACACGTCCAGCGGGCAGGTAGAAGACATCGCCTTTGTGCACCTCATGCCGAGCCAGAACGGATGTGATATCACTCTGCCCCGTCTGTGACTCGGCTATCAGTCGCTTAAACTCGTCGGGGTTGATATGCTCCTTGAATCCGGCATAGAGACAAGCTCCAGGTTCTGCATCAAGGATATACCACATCTCCGACTTACCCAACTTGCCGTGTTCGCGGCGAGCCATATCATCGTTGGGGTGAACCTGTATGGAGAGATCGTCGTGTGCATCGATGATCTTGGTGAGAAGAGGCAGACCTATGGTGTGCAGGTAGCTTTGCTCGTCGGCCACATTATGACTGGGATGGGGCGATATGAAACTCTTGTATTCCTTCTGATACTTGGCATACACGCTACGTCCCAGAATGGCTTCGGGCAACTGCGATATGACCTCGCTCAGCTTGTAACGCGCCCAGGTTCCATTCTCAATCTCCGACTCATTGCCCGGAACCGTAGAAACTGTCCACTCCTCCGTTCCCCACACCAGTTTCTTCGGATTAGGCTTAAAGACAATGGGATAGAGCTTCTTACGTTTCGCCTCGATGACACAGCCGATGGTCATGACGCGCACATCGGTAAGGGCACGCAACTCGTGCAAGGTGCCATGGTTGACATACACGAAATCGTCCTTACAGCAATGTAGTATCTCGTCCTCCTTCTCTACCAGTCCACCGTGCTCATCAAAAGGATTATCAGCATCGGACATGGCATGCAAACGCACATCCAGCTCACCATCCAGCACATAAAACCCCTCCTGCATATCAGGATGGATATGCGCCACAGCTACCTCACCCTGCTTGAGTTCTGTAACTGCTATCTGCGTGATGGAACAATTACTCTCGTTGCTAGAGAGCAACACACGTTTCATACCCACACCATGCGAGGTGGACTTGGGATCTATATCTGAAAGATGACGAAGCATTGAGAATGATGGTTAAAACGGTTATACGATTATACGGTTACTGCGCCCTCATCGATAATATTTTCTGTCGAGCTTGCCGTTGTAGGTACGACGGATAGAGTCGACCTGTTCGTAGGCTACCGGTACTTTGTAACTCTCGAGTGTAGCATTGATGTGCAGAGCAATCTTACGTTTGTCGAGTTTGACACCTTCCTCCAGCACAACCAGCAGCTTTGGAGCATGCCCCAGCACTATGTGTGTGGTAGAGACACAGATGCAATCGGCTATGCCAGGACATGAGAGGGCTGCATCCTCGACTTCGACAGGCGAGACCTTGAAACCTCCCACATTGATGACATCATCCTCGCGCCCTGTGAGTCGCAACATGCCTTCGTCGTCGAGAATGCCATTATCGGCAGTGAAGAGAGTAGGCACGTCGACACCTCCATCGGCAGCTGAGACTGACGGCGATTGACGCAGAACCGTAGATGTGAGATCAGCGTCGCCCACATAGCCCAGCATAAGTGTGGGGCCCTGACACGCTACCTTTCCGTCAGGAGAAATGAAGACGCGGGCATGCTTCATGGGGCGACCCAGACATCCCGCTATACACTTGTCGCTGTTGTAGTTATGGGTGCAGACGATACCCGTCTCGGTAGAGGCATAGGTGTTGTACATACGTGAATGAGGCAACACGGCACAGATGGCTTCCATATCGCTTTGAGCCATTGGAGCAGCACCTGTCTCTATAAAATCAATCTTATGGGCGAAGCCGGCCAGCTGCGCCTTGCCAAATTGAAGCAGAATGCGTATGCTGGCAGGAACAAGGAAAGTAGCCATCTTAGTACATGGGTATGAAAGTGCGGAGAAGAACTCGTTGATGTCCTTCATGCCCGTAGTGACGTAGATGGTGCCTCCGGTAAGAATGACGGGGTATATCTTGGAGAGGCTGCCGATGTGATTAAGCGGACCGGCAATGACAAAAACAAGATCGTGACTGAATCCTTGAGCCTCGACGAGGTTCTCGGCATTGCATACAATAGTGCGATGACTGATCATCACTCCCTTGGAACGACCGGTGGTGCCTGTGGTAAAGAGCACGTCGGCAGTAGAATCAGGCATCTCACTGTGCGAGACAAGCGTACTGACCTCGTCGAATACGGCATCAGATGTATCACGCTCCAAAGGCACTGCCACCTTTCCCGCCATGTGAAGAGCGAAATAGTGTATGAGGAAATCCAAGTTCTGCGAAGCACGGAACACCTCTGCCCTAGCCTGAACCTTGGTCTTCAGCACATCGGCTTCGCGACAAGCAGCATCATAGAGCTGTGCATAGGTAAGACAGCGTGTGTCGGCTTCGACACGCTCGCCCAGCACCACAGCCACCTTGTCAGGCCACTGTTCGGCATTCCTGCGCAGATAGTCCTCAAGTGTCATCATAACATTTTATTTTTCAGATTGTTTACGCTCAACCATCGCCACGATGTTATCAAGGCTCTTAAGGTTCTTGGGCGTTGCATCACGACCGTCCAGTTCGATGCCGTACTTGTCGGACAGCATCATGAGGATGGTAGTGACACCTAGCGAATCCAGTTCGCTGAAAAGGAACTTCGATTCGAAGTCGACCAGAGGAAGTGCATCCTCCAACATTTCTTTTATATCATCGCGTAACATACAATACTTTAGAATTAAGAATTAAGAGAGAAGAAATAAGAACTATTCATACAACATGCTCAGTTTTAAGGGCTTTTAAAGGTAGAAAAAAGGTAGTAAAAGTGACATTAGTATAAATTGTCACAGAGGTATTGTCCCTTTTACACTGCATTTTGACCTTCGTCAAAAGCTTTACTCCCTTTTATATCCCTTTTTACTACTTAAAGTTGAGCGAAACTTGTACATTTTATTTAAAAATCAACTTCGACTCAATAGGATTGGAATAGATACCCAGCAGGATGTCGGACAGTTCATCGATGTTACAGGTCTCCTCGTACTGCTGAAGTCGTTTCAAGTAGTCTACAAAGGTCTGCTTCTCCTGTTCGGTGTAACGGTCCACATACTCCTGCTTGCCGTAGCGAAGGTCGTGTGCAATGTAGTTGTTGGGGGTGAGACGATAGGCCGAGCAGATGCGACAATCGATGAGATTGGCCACCTGACGATGATAATCGCCTGCTGTACAATCGTTGAACTGCATCAAGTCATCGCGAGTGATAAGGTCGCAGAACTCAATGTGAATACGTCCCTTGGGCTGCACAATACCAGTGAGAATGCTGTTCAGGTCTTCGCCAGGCTTCTTGATGTATTTGGCCGAACGACTCTGATAGAGTTCGAGTGCCTTGAGAATATCGCACGATTCCCACTCGTAGCTAATGCTGATGGGCACGATGTTCAGCTCCGTCAACGCATCGACCTTATCGCCCTGATAGCTCATGCCAAACATCTTTATGATGCCCTGGTCGGTACGGTCTATTCCATCCTTGGTGCGACCATTGCGCTGTGCTATCCACACCGACTCCTTGTTGTCGATAAGTGTATGACGAATATACTCGCTGAGGTGAAGCGATGCTTTGTAGAACTCTCGCGGACTCATTCCCGGTCGCTCCACCTTGAACATCTTGTTCGACTTGCCGATGTCCGTCACCAGCTGTCCCTGCATCAGATTGGCTCCGAAGGTAATCTCCGATGTCTCGTGTCCATTCTTGTAGAGCACGTACTGCAGTAGGCAGGCATCGAGCATGATGTCGCGATGGTTGGATACGAAGAGATACTTCTTGTTGGGATCGAGCTTCTCTATACCGCTGAAAGTGAAGTCGGTAGAACTACGTTCGAGAACCTGTTCGTTGACACAGCGCATCACTTCCAACTGGAAATCGCGCACGTTGCTATATGCACGTATCTGCTCGCGCACCTTGTCGATATTTTTCCCGGGATACACGTAGGATGCCAATAGTGCGAACGAGGTGCTGTCGGCAATACGCTGCATGGCAGCAGGAATCTCCTCGTCGTAGTAAGGACGCATGTCGTCGAACTTTGGATTCTTCATTGTTTATTAGTCGTTTAGGAGATTGGTCGTTTAGGAAACTTGGAAATTAGTCGTTTAGGAGACTTGGAAATTAGTCGTTTAGGAAACTAGGAGAGAGGGCTTTTATAACCCTAACGTCTGTATCCATTGTATGAACTCATTACGCCACTGGCGGCACTCGGGTGTGCCCTTTCTGTCGGATGCTCCGAAGCCATGACGCCCCTTTTCATATTGGATGTATTTGTGAGTGACGTGCTTAAGAGTAAGAGCGGCATCAAGAAGTTCGGAGTTCTGATACTTCACGACAGGATCGTCCTTGCAGTTGACAAGAAAGACAGGAGGACAGTCGTCTGGAACGTGCTTCTCGAGCGACAACAACTCGCGCATATCAGCTTTATGCTTTCCGTACTCGCCCAGCAGAGCGCGACGCGAACGCTTGTGCGTGACACTGTGCGACATTGACACAACCGGATAGAGAAGGGCTGCAAAATCGGGCATAAGCGACACCTGGGTGTTGATCTTGTGCGGGGCAAGATAGTTGGTGGCATGATAGCAAAGGCTGCTCATAGCCAAGTGTCCGCCTGCCGAGAAGCCCATGACACCTACTCGTTTAGGATTGACTCCATAGCGTAAGGCATTCTCACGCACCAGCTGAATGGCACGCTGAATATCCTCTATCATATTAGGATGCTGGTTGCCCTTGAAAAGGAGACGTGAATGCGTAAGGAAAGGGATATAGCCTTGCGTGCGATACTTCAGCAAGAAAGCTGCAATACCCTGACTGTTAAGCCATTTAGCCACAAGAACACCTTCGGTATGGCTATCGAGCCAACAATAGCTTCCACCTGGACAAATGATGACGCCCATACCCTCGAACTTATTCGTCGTGGGTATAAATGGAGTGAGGGTGACACTACGATTCTTCACCATCGTGCCTTCCCACACCCGTATCATTTCCGATTCTGTTTCAACCATATCAGTACATGTCGGACAAGACTCCAAGCCTGTCTCTTAACCTATTACCTTATGATCCAATATGCTTTTTATTTCTTCATTACTCAGCTGATGGTATTTGTGCTGTATGTCAGCATCAAAGTCCACAGCATAATACTCCTCGTCGTAGAACGAAAGCTTGGAATTGGTGTCGGGCGTACACTCGATGTACACACACTCCTCAAGGTTCAAGCCTTTTGCCTGGCACACCTGTTCGGCAAGCGACTTACCAGCATAGGTAACACTCGTTCCGGGATTGTCCTGATAGAGCTCGGTGACGATGATATAGTTCTTGCCGTCTACCTGGCGAATCTTCAATCCGCAAGACGAGGGCATGTCCCACTGACCCTTGAACTCAAATATCTCGTCGTAATATTCTTCTGATACTTTCATAACGAACTATCAATATAATTATTACACATTTACATTACGCACCTTGCGGTTGACATCACGACCGAATGACTTGTTGATGAGTCGGCGATCGCGAGGACGATAAGTACCCTCCTCCATCTCGCGCAGAGCTACGTTGCAGAACAGACGGAACATCTTCGACTCCTGTGTCTCGTCCTTGTAGAAAGTCTTCCATGCATAGTCGTAGATATCCTGCAACTCCTCGGGTGTCATGTGCTTGGGCTGGAACACAACCTGACCGGCATTGTAGTGGTTCCAGTCGAAGTCGAAGATACGTCCCTGACGCAGCAGGTCGTCGTAGCCCTTGGTGTGGGGGAAAGGAGTCATCACGGTGAACTCGGCCAGGTCGAGGTCTATCTCGCCCAGGAAGTCGATAAGACGCTTGCAGTCGTCCATGGTCTGGTTGTCAAGACCCAAGAGGATGGTACCCTCGACACCGATGCCATAGTCGTGATAACGCTTTACACGCTCCTTGATATAGTCGGAGGTGTCATAGACAGCCTGGTAGACATACCACGCACCAGCCTTGGCTGCAAGGTCGAGGATCTCGGGATCGTCCTCGATGGTGTGGCTAATCCACTTCTTCTTCAAGGGAGCAATAGCGGTGAAGAGTTCCTTCTCCCACTCCTTGTTCTGTGCCAACGAGTTGTCGACAATGAAGAGGCGGTTGTTGTCAATGCCGGCCAGATCCTCAACAACCTTGTCGATGGGACGTGGACGGAACTTACGACCACCCAGATAACTTACGGCACAGGGGTAGCAAGAGAAACGGCAGCCACGGCTAGCGTGGAAGAGGTCGACCATAGGCACACCCTTGTGGTTGTAGAGGTCGCGCTTGTAGAGGTCGCGACGGCAAGGACCTACATCCTCGATGGCGGGGAACTGCAGCATGTAGTTGTACACCTTCTTCAATTCACCGCGACGCCAATCCTGCATCACACCCTCCGAACGACCTTCAGCTTCGCCCAGGAAGATGGAGTCGACATGATTGACAAGCTCCTCGGCATGAAGCATTGTAGAGATACCACCAGCAATGACCTGTTTGCCGCGGCGATGATATTCGGCAGCAATCTCTTCGCCACGCTTCACCTGAGTGGAGAGCATCATGGAGAGAGCAACGAGATCGCAAGGATCGTCGAAATTGAGCTCTTCGACATTCTCATCGACAAAATCAATATCGACATACCAAGGCAAAGTGGCTGCAAAAGCCACAGGTCCGTGAGGGGGCAAATTGAATGTGGTTTGCCCAGGCAGCTTCTTCCATTTAGGATAGATAAGCTTTAACTTAATAGTACGTGTATCCATATATAAACTATCTGTAAATTATACAATGTTATGTTCTTGTTTGTAAAGGCTGTATGCCTCGTTTATCTTGTCGATGACACTGCCGAAACCGACTAGTGCCTCGGTGGTCTCAACAGCAGTGAGGGGCACGCCGCAAATGCCGTGCAGATTGACGTTCTGACCGGTAAGAAGGAGATTTTTGACCTTCGTGCCAATGGTAACCTGCGAACCCAACAGGTTCTTGCAGTCGCACATGTGACCGTACAAAGCACCCTCCTTGACGTTGTAATAATCGCGTATAGTAAGAGGAGATGATGCGAAGCAGAAATCGATGGTGTCGCGGAAGCCGGGATGCAACTGCTCCAACTGGTCGATGATGGCTTGCATGTGCTTCTCCTTCCATGCTTCGTATTCCTCGCCACGATGTCCCACTGTGGTGTCCTCCCACTTGCGAACCTCCTCGAACGACATGACACAGTTCACCAACATTCGGCTTGCCCATTTTCCTTGCTCGCCAGAGGGAGGAGTGATATACATGAAAGCTTTGGGAAAGTTGACATCGTCGATAGCATCAAGCTCCCATATCATGCCGTATTTCTTCTGGAAATAGCGTGGATGATTGACATAGGGCTGAGTATCGGGCTTGAACTTAATATAGACACTGAAGGCCGAATAGCTGTTGGTGATAGACGATACTCGTTCACGATAAATCTTTGGAAATGCAGCAGGGCCTGTAAGCTTGAAGAGCATACTGGGATGAATGTCGGAGATGTACCAATCGCCCGTATACTCCTTGCCTTTTTGTGTCACGACACGCTGAATGACGCGTTCCTCCACAACAATGTCCACAACAGGATCGCCAGCAAAAATCTCGCCACCACCTTTTATAATAATGTCAGAAAGGGCTGTGGCCAACTGCTGACTGCCGTCGACAAACTGACTGCTGCCTTCGATATACAGCACATTGATGATGGCATGTATGAAGGCCGGAGTATGACCAGCCTTACCGCCATACATCGGACTCATATATGCTAGTATGTCACGCAGTTGTGGGTCTTTTATAAAGCTGGCAATGAAATCGTCGGCTGGCATCAGGAACTCCTCGCTATGGGTGAAGATATTGTTCACACCATGACGCAGGTTGAACAAGTCAACCTCGTCGGCCAACTGGTACACCTTGTCCATGTATCGCTGCATATTCTCAGCCTCGGCAGGGAACTGCTGTGAAAGGTAAGCACAGAAAGCTTTGCGTCCACGAGGCAGTTCGTAGGTCTTGCCATCCACACCGTATGTGATGCTGTCGATAGCATTCTCATCGGTGTGCTTGAAGTTCAGTTTGTCCAGTACACCCAGATAGTTAAGAATCTTATGCACGCTCTGCCCGGGCATGAAGCCGCCGAGGATATGCATGCCGGTCTCGAACGTCTCGCCATGACGCTTGAAGCACTGCAATCCACCACCAATAATAGCGTTCTTTTCGAGCACAGTAACAGTGAATCCTTCCTTGGTGAGAAGTGCTCCGGTGAAGAGACCACCGATGCCACCACCTATCATTACAATATGTTGACTCATTTGTTCGATTCTATTATCTGGTTATAAATCTTTTCTGATGTAAGTAACTCGCTACACGTCACAATGCTGCCCACAAGCACACCCAGCATGCCGTGCGAATTGACATTCTGACCAGTGAGCAAGAGGTTGGGAATGCGTGTCTTGTGCGATACACGGCAGGCTGCACCAAGGTTGATGTCCTTGGCTATACCGTACATCGAACCGCCCTCTGTGCCTGTATAATCGTAATAAGTAAGAGGTGTGGAACTGTATACGTGCTCGATATTCTCGCGTATGCCGGGGAAATCATTCTCCAGCAATTCCAGCAACTGTTCAGTCTTGCGAGCCTTGAATTCCTCGTAGTCCTGTCCACGTTGTCCAACCTTTGTTCCAATCCATTTAGCACAGTCGTCAAGTTTCATATAACTCATCAACACAGCCGACTTGCCCCACTTCTGTCCCTCCTCGCTACAATGGTGCATGTAGAAATAGCCCTTGGGCCATGTGGTCTCGTCATATACCTCGCTATACCAGGGTGTATCGTTCTTGAAGCTGTAGAAGTTGTAGTTCATATATGGCACTTTGCCATCCTTGAAGTGGATGTAGAGCGTGAAGCTACCCATGGTCTGGGGGATAGCACTGATGCGTCGACGATAGGACTGACGGATGAGCGAGGTATCGCCCAGCATCTCGACAGTGCGCTGAGGGTGTGCCGAAGAGATGACGATGTCAGCCTCATAGAGATTGCCATCGACGGTCTCAACACCTGTAGCATGCGTGTCGTCACACAATATGCGGCTCACCTTCTGCTTGTTGAGCACCTTACCTCCATATTTCTCGATTACTCCTACCAAAGCATCTGCCACACAGTCGCTGCCGCCTACAATGCGGTAGGCACTCTTGTTGTAGAAGTCCATGATGAAAGCGTGGGTCGAGAAGGGAGTCTTGTCACGCTCTGCACCATATAGTGGTAACTGGCTCACCAGTACTTTGGCCAGCTTGGGGTCGGTGATGATTTCCTCTATCACATCGTTGATGCTGCGTATCTGCGACTCCACATCAACGGCGGCTGTCGATTCGGCATACTTAAATGCGTGGATTGAAGAGGCATTGGCCACACGCTCCACCATGTCGCAATAGCGAACAAGGTTGTCATGCTGGTCGGGGAAATACTCGCTCATCTGGTCGATGAAACGCTGACGCCCCATGGGGAACTTGAAGCGCTCACCCTTCAGCGACACCATATCGTAGCCAGTGGGATCGAGTGAAGAAAGCTTTACCTTGTCATTTATCTCGAGGAAATGCATCAGTTGGTCAAGGACCTGTCCGGGAGCAGCACTTCCGATGAAATGCATACCCGTCTCGAACTTGGCACCACGGCGCACAAAACATTGCAGACAACCACCTATCTGGATGCCCTGTTCCAATACCGTTACTTGATATCCGTTCTTGGCAAGGATGACACCTGTCGAAAGGCCACCCAATCCACTTCCTATTATGACTACTTTCTTATTATTCACTTTTACTGTAGTTAATGTTCAATTTTCAACAGTTCGTTGACGCTTATTGTCAGACTCTTAGATGCACAGGCAGTCGCCGGGTCGGAACCGGAAACCCGTATTTCGTTCTCTGCAATGGTCAAACCATCTGCACTAGTGTGAGTCAAAGCGTCTTCTTTATCATTGTCGGGAGATGTCCCGTGGATGAATGTCAGATTATCGGGAATGCGATCGGTAGTCGAAGCCAGGAGGTGCCTCTTCTCATCCTGCTCGTACGCATGAATTTGCATCTCGGGATGTCGCAGAGCCAGTGTGAAAGCCACCTCGCCGTGACCACTATCCAGCAGATTGAGTTCTGTGACACCGTCCAACACCTTCTCAACGTCTTCGGCATGAGCCTTCAGCAACTTCAGCATTCGCTTGCAGTTACGCTCCACCGAACGTCCTCTGTACATATATTTATATCGCGTGAAGAACGAGCAATAGGCAATGTCCTCCAATTCACGACTCATCGTTTCATATTCCTTCACATACCACTTATGCCACATCTTCGTCAGTTGGCGGTCGTCGTATTGCTGCATCTCCTCGGCAGTCATGCGAGAGTATACTCGCAGCGTGGCTCTACCCTGGCGTAGCATGAAGTCACGCTTGGGCATCACGTCGACCAGGCCATGCAGACATACAGGCAGAAGATCAACGCCCAACTCCTTGGCCAAGGCAAAGGCTCCCTTGTGGAAACGCATAATATTACGTGTGTTCGTTCTCGTTCCCTCGGGAAAGATAACTATCGAATAGCCACGCTTCACCAGGTCCTTCATACGAGGCATATTGGTATCCATGCCATCCGAGACGGGATAGAACTCGGCCGTGTGGATGATAAGACCGTAATAGATGTTGCGCCACACCCAGTCGTTGGTGAGGATGATAACCTTGGGCGACATCATGAGGATGGCCATAAGGTCGAGCTGCGACTGGTGGTTGCAGATGATGACTGCTGGCTTTTCAAACGTCTCGCCCACGCTGTTGTCGTATGTGAATCTAACTCCAGGCACGCGGCGAATGACGAACTCCGAGATGTAGCGCAAGCAACGATGGTAGAACATCTGGCGTTTCTCGGTCTTTGGCAGCAGACGGTGAACCAGTGTATAGGGAATGAAAACAAAGAACGTGCAGACAAGAAAGAACACCAATGCGAACAGACTATACGCCACACGCTTGAAGGTGACAGGCACCTCGCGCACGGCACCATTCTTCTTCACCGCCCAACGCTTCAACGCTGGGGGGATGCAGTAGGAATGCTCGTATAGATAGTAGAATGGATTCACAACTGATGTATTCGTTTTACTTATATTCTCTCTCTCACTTACCTCTCATCTTATGCCAAAGCATACTGGGATATCCGTATACCACAGCCAGAAAGCAGAGGATAGTGTTGAGGACACTGATGCGAAAGAAGTCGTAACCGGGACGGAAGTGTGTGACACGCTCTCCCTGCGGAGGGTAGTACACATCAATCTTCACCGGCAGAAGCTTCACACCGTGCCAGGCGGCAAATACCAGCATCTCAAGTTCTGCCTCGTAGCGGGATGTAATCCATCGCAAACTGCCCATCCGACGAAGCGGATAGAGACGGAAACCGGTCTGTGTGTCAGGAAGACGCTGGAAGGTCTGCACCGTAAACCAAAAGTTGGAAAACTTATTGGCAAAGGTATTCTTGCCTGGCATATTCTTGCTTTGCAGATTGCGGCTTCCAACCACCAGCGACTGCGGATTCTTCTCTAAGGCATCGAGGAAGACAGGAATGTCGGTAGGGAAATGCTGACCATCGGCATCGAGCGTGATGGCATAGTCGAAACCTAACTGACGTGCCTTGGCAAATCCGGTCTTCAGGGCATAACCCTTTCCCATATTCTGCTCGTACTCACATAGTTCGAGCTTAGATGAAAGCGAACAGGCTGCCGACAAATCTGCCAGCAAAGCATGTGTCTTGTCGGTGCAGCCATCGTTCACCACGATGATATGACGACACCACTCGGCACAGGACTTGACAACATCGACTATCGTGCCATCGTTGTTGTACGTGGGCACAATTACGCAGATTTTCATCTGCTCCATCTTGTTGCGAATCTCCTCTCTCCTACTCATGGTTCGTCAGCCATTTTCTCTTTTACGTTCCGAATACGCTATTATATCATCTCGTAGACATACGTAAGCGAAATCTTGGCATACTGCTTCTCGGACGTCTCATACAGCACTACAGCCTTCAGGCTTGTCTCTTCTTCAGTCAACTTCTGAAAGGTAATATTCAGGCTTGTCACCTCGTTGGGCGTCAACACGTTCAGATACTTAATATTCTTAATCTCCTTGACATAAAGACGCTTTGCGAATTTCTTCTCCAGCAGTTCGGTTATCATCTGAATCTGGCACACACCGGGCACTATAGGATTGCCGGGGAAATGTGCAGCAAAGATGAAATGATCAGGGTGAAGCTCTATGCCGTAGCTTTGTTTCTCGCCCTCCAGAGGCTCACTGGTTATACTGAAGAAGTTATTTAGAAGTTGCATTGAAAGATAGAAGTTTACAAAGTTTTATTTACCCAACTCGTATTCATAGAGTGCGTCAGTAGGATCGGCCGTCAAGACCATAGCTACCGAAGACTCGCCAACAGGAGCCTCCTCGCCCGTAAGTTTGAGCAGCAGGTCGTGGAACATCTGTGTCGACTCGTCATGACTGCCCACTAGAGCATTGTCGAGCTTGCCCAAGGCAATCTGCATGGCAGCGTCCTTCAAGACACAATCCAACGACTTCTTGCCCTGTGTGAAGGTGATATTATAGCCATGGCACTTGGTGCGCAAAGCCAGCATACCGGCAATGGTGTTATGGGTGCTCTGCATGAAGAATGTGGGACTCAAGGTGTGCTCACCTTCGCCACACATCTGAACGAGGAACTTCTCGCTATTGCTCAGCATACCAAACTTAGTGCCGACAAAGATGCCATCGGGACATTCAATGCCAGCCTCGCGTAGAGCGGTCATCGAACTTACCAAAGCCGACTTCAGGAGTGCACACATGCGACGTGCCTCCATGGGTTTGATGAAGTCGCTGAGGTTGGTGATGGGCGTTCCGGGTTCATGCTTACTGATGGCACGCACATACACCTTACGCAGCTGACGCTTCTGCATCATCTCGTCCGACAACTGCAGTTGCGATTCGTCATACTTGCCTATAATGAGCGATGAGTCGTTGCCGCCAAAACCGAAGCTGTTGCACATGATGTAGTCGAGCTGGCAAGAGGGGTTGCCAACAGTAGGCGTGATGCCATCGGACATCTGATTCTTCCAACCCAGGTTGGCGGGTGCAAACTGGTGCTGCAACGCAAGCATGCAGATGACTGCCTCGACAGTTCCCGATGCAGAAGTGGTATGACCAGTATATGATTTCGTACTGGAAACCAACGGCATGGCATCACCGAAGACACGACGCAGGGCAGCACTCTCGCTCGAATCGTTGTTGGGAGTGCCAGTGCCGTGCGCGTTGACATACTGTATGCTGTCGGCACTGACGCCCGACATCTTCAGCGCGTCCTCCATAGCCAGATAGGCACCTTCGCCATCGGGCGATGAAGCAGTCTGGTGGAACGCATCACATGCATTGCCATAACCAAGCAGGACTGCCAGAGGTTTCACACCACGGCGACGCACCGAAGCAGCACTTTCAAGTACCACATAGGCTGCACCTTCGCCTAGATTCAGACCCTTTCGCGTCTCGTCGAAAGGACGACACTGCTCGTGGTCGAGAATCATCAGCGTGTTGAAACCGTTCAGATGGAACTTGGTAATAGCCTCGCTGCCGCCGGCAATGACGATATCTGCCTGTCCCGTCTTGATGAGGTTACTACCCACAATCATGGCATTGGCTGCCGACGAACAGGCTGTGGATGTTGTCATCACCTTGCTGGTGTCCATGCCGAAATACTCGGCTTGCAGCAGTGAGGTGGAACCACAGTCGTGTGTGGCCAGTACCTTCAAGGCTTCATCATCCTCGGGCATCTGCAGGAAGCAACGCTCGGTATAGTCCATACCACCCACCGTAGTACCACTGATGAAAGTCAGACTCTTAAGCTCCTCTTCCGTCAGTCCAGCCTCGGCAATGGTCTCCTTCAGCGCCAACGTTCCCATCAACGATGTTCTGTTGGCAGGCTTGTCGGCAGGAAGGTTCAGCAGGTCGCGCATCTCCTGGTCAGAGTACTTCACCTCGCCAACAGGCAGCTCGGTGTGTTCGCTCTGCAGATAACGCATCTCAGCCACACCGCTCTTCTCCTGCAAGAGCGACTGCAGCACCTCCTCTTTGTTGTTGCCAATAGCCGAGATGATACCAGAGCCGGTGATGTAGATAGGTTCTTCCATCAGAGAGAATTACTTAGTTTTGTTCTTGGCAATATAGTCAGCCATGACATTGATAGACTTGAAGATCTCCTTGCCTTCAGCGGGATCCTTCAGCTTGATGCCATAGTTCTTCTCAATCAGCACGATAAGCTCAAGAGCGTCGATAGAATCGAGGCCAAGACCATCCTCACCAAACAGGGGAGCATCGTTATCGATGTCTTCGGGAGTAATGTCCTCGAGGTTCAACACTTCAATAATCTCTTGCTTCAGTTTCAAAATCAATTCTTCCATGATCTTATTATGTTAATTATTTATGATATACTATTTTATCCTATATTATTCATATCTTCTTCGCACACAATGGCCAGGTCTGCTTCGAAATTTCCTTTCTCGTCGTAATCCAACCAACCACTTATGACACTGCGAATGGTCTTGTCGGCAAAGGCGGTATGCGTGATGGCATTCATCATCTCGGTGTTCTTTTCTGGCAGAACGTAGAACACCGTCTCGCCGTGATACTTGTTGCGTATCGCAATCTCGCCCGTCACGATGTTGGGCAGAGTGTATATGAAAGCTGAGGGAGAGGGGAAATAATTCTCCTTGTCGCTGATGCTCTTCAGATACTCTATGTCGGCAACGACCGACGAGTGACGATTGAACAATACTACGGCACGATCCTGGCATTCCACATAGCGATCCTTGCCTTCGGCCTGCAACAGCAGTTCGGTTGCCACAAAGCCCAATCGGCACAGCTTGTCCATCTTGTAGAACTTAGCATAGTCGTTGATGAGCGTCTTATAGGCCACTGTCAGAATGTCCTTTTCGCTACAATCCAGATCCAGCTTCTTGCCATCCACCTCGATGCATTGAGGTGTGACATGAACACGGTGCAGTTGCTTGAGCGTCTTACTAGAAGAATGCGAGGTAGCCACATTAGCGAGTGCATCATCACATCGGCTAGCCAGCAAAACACCATTGCAACCGCCAAAGCCCGATATGAGCTTCAAGAACGATTGCTTTTGCGTTGGCGTTGTCTCCTTGCATACGTCTATCTCGCCAGACACGCCAATCTCGTTATATCCACGCGTACCTATTATTATATTATGGTCGAGCGCATACATGCACAACACCGTTTCCAATACGCCGGCCGCACCCATGGTGTGACCAAAATAGCCCTTCAGTGCATTGACGGGAACGCTGTTCAACTCGGCGCGTTCAATGGCCACAGACTCCATCTGGTCGTTGTACATCGTGGCCGTGCCATGAGCGTTTATGAACGCAATGTCGTCTATGTCCCGTCCATCTAACGTCTTACGTATGGCTTGATAGCAACCTTCGCCCGTCTTCGACGGATTGGTCAGGTGATTGGCATCATTAGCTACCGCAGCCGATTCGATACTCCAGCATGATGCTTCCGTAGCCTTGTTGCTCAACACCAGCGTGGCAGCAGCCTCGCCTAGGTTCAGGCCAAGTCGCTCTTCGTCGAAGGGGCGACAGGGCTCGTCGGACATCGACTTCAACGACTGGAAACCAGACACTACGAACTTACTTTGGCAGTCGGCACCACACACGATGGCGTAGTCGTACGTTCCAACTTCCAACAGTCGTTTGCCAAGCGTGATGGCCGATACACCCGAGATGCACGCATTGCACACAGCAATAGGCATGGTCGTCATGCCAAGCGACTCAGCAATATGCTTGGCAGCGGTACTGGGCAGAGAACCTTCGGCCGTAGAGACATCAAGAGTGAGATCTTCGACATTTCCTTTGGCCGAACTGAGAATCAACACTACCCTATTGCTGCTGAGGTCGATCGACAGCCCTTGAATGGCCTTGCGAATAGACGAGACAGCCAATGATTCAAGACGTGAGAGACCATCCTGAGCAAGCTCCTCCACCTGCTCGTCGTTGAAGAGCGAAGCGCAAAAGTCCTCAGGAATATCCCATCTGCCTTGGTGCAAAGCTAGAGCAGAGCAGCCATCAATGACTGCCTTGTAGTTCTGCTCGGTGCTGCTGCCGAGGGGTGAAGTGATATTGTCTCCTATCTTGTATACCATTATAACGTTGATGTTAGAGCTAATCCGTTAGATTCTTCTTCTTCCACTCTTCATAGAAGGGGGGATTGAGCCACTGCAATTGATAGTTCTTGTCCATAAAGACCTGTACTGAATGCCCCGTTGCCATCAGACAATCGTCTGCTGTGTTGCGTATCTCGTAATCGAATACAATCTTGGCAGAATCGGTAGGACGATAGATAATCTTAATCTTCGGTTTCATGCCATACACCAATGGTTTCTTGTAGTGAAACTCCAGGTCGACCAACGGTGCGTAATAGCCCTCGCCGAACATCTTCAGATAGCCTAAGTCGTACTTACGTCCAAAGGCCTCGCGTGCATCTTCGAAATACAGCGGATAACTGCCATGCCATGTTACGTTCATCGAGTCTACCTCGCTGAATCGAATATCAAATTCTATTTCTTCTGATAATTCTGTCATATCAATTCAATCGAAACCAAAAACACAACCATAAGCCTTCATTACTCAAGTCCTTCTCTGAATCTCTCGAGCTGAGGTACTTCTATTCGCCAGGTATCGGGTGTCGCACAGCCTAATTATGAATTAGACGCAATGTTGCTCAGTGCAATCTTCATCTCGCATTCTACCAGTATCTCGTCGCCTACCATGACGTTGGCATCAACAAGAGTCATCTGGAACACCTCCTCCTTGACGGTGATGCTTGTCGTAAGCACCTCCCCCTCGACGGGCGTACGATGAACCTGTAGGTTACGGACTGCACCGATGAAGCCAAGCATGACAGGCTGTGCGCTCATCATATTTATATAACCCATACGGGCAGCACACGTCTGCGCAATGTTCTCCACCAGTCCTGATGCTGTCAGCCGTCCTTCGTCGAAGAACACATTGTCACGACGCACCGTCAGCTCTGACTGAGTGAGGATGCGGTCGAAATGCACCAGATGGTCAATCATCACAAAAGGTGGACGCTGAGGCAAAAGCTCCAGTACGTCAATCTGTCGTAAGTCTTCAGTCATCTTGTTTCCAGAAATCATAATAGTTATACCATTGGGCGGGATACTTGTCCATAACCAGTTCCAGTTCGTGGGCAAAGGCTTGTGCCAGAGCAGCCATCTTCTCGTTTCGCTTCAACGTCACACCTTCGGGCAATTGTATCTTGCGCACATAGATGTGATAGGTATGAATCGACTCCTTCATGACGAAGACTGCCAGCACGGGTACTCCGCGCTGTACAGCCATGGCATAGGGTCCCATCGGGAAACGGGCCTTGCTACCCATGAAGTCGCATAGCACGTGTTTCTGCGAACCGAAGATTCGGTCGCCCGTCATGCTCACGATATTGCCTTCGGCCAGGGCGTTGTTCAGGGCGAAGATATGCGAAAGATCGGCGCTGACAGGAACCATCTGCAGTCGTTTGTCGGCAAACATCTCCTTGCGTCCGTCCATGACCTGAGCCGTCTCGCCACCGAAGACCAGCGCCGTGAAGGTCTTGTTCTTCGACACAAGCGAATAACCAGCCAACTCGTAGTTGCCTACATGACTGCTCAGCTGCATGAATCCGCTCTCTTGTTCCGATAGTTCGTTGAACAGCTCCTGTCCATCCTGTACTATCTTGAAACGTTTTCCCGAATACATGGCGAAACGGTCTATGACAACCTGCCCCATGCGGAAATGGTTGAAATACACCCAGATGAATGACTTCAGCCTGTTATAGCCACGATGCTTGTGGAAATACTGAAACGCCCAATGATAGCCTTGCCGACTGAAGAGCATATAGAACGGAATGACCCATCCCATGCACCAGTAAAGGATACAAAGCGGGATGTAACGGAATGTCTTGGCCATGAACACCTGCATCCACGGCTTGCCTCCCGTATTACCTTTCCATTCAGTATGATTCAGATCTGCCAATCTTCCAAGCTGCTTATCCTACCTTGGTCTCGATATAGTCACAGAACTGGCTGAGAGTGGTGACGCCCATCATCTCCTCGGGAACGATCTTGAAGCCGAAGGTACGCTCAACGATAACCACGATGTCAACGAAGTCCAGGCTGTCAATGCCCAGGTCTTCCTTCAACTTAGCCTCGGGAGCAATCTTTTCTGCTTCGATTTCCAACTCCTCTACCAAGAACTCTGCTACTTTCTCTTCAATTTCTGCTCTTGTCATAATTAATGTAATTTATATTTATTAATGTATATTTCACTTCAACTTACACACCACGATGCTATGACCCAATCCCAGTCCGTCGTGTATCTCCTCAACCTCCAGTCCAGCATCGTTAATGCACTTCTCCAGGTCCTCGGTGTTGTACATCTTGCTGTTGCCATTGGCAATTGCGGTGAAATAGAGACTTGTCATGGTGAGCGAGAAGGCTGCGGTGGTATAACGCTGACGGTCCCACAACGTCTCCATGATGTAGATGCGTGTATCCTTCGTCATCGCACTCTTGGCACGAGTCAGGATGCTCACAATCTCCTCCATCGAGAAGCAGTCCAGGAACTGGCTCATCCATATGGCGTCGAGTCCGCCTTCACGCTGAGGGAAGTACGCCTCTTTGTCCAGCAGGTTGATGCCGTGCCCCTTGATGCGCTCGGCACCCTTCTTGCCAGCCGTATTGGCCTGCATCATCTTAATCTGCTGAGGCAGATCGAGAATGGTCACCTCGACATCGTCGTTATAGCCTACACACTGCAAAGCCCATTTGCCCGTGTTGCCACCCACATCGTAGAGCGAACGCACGTGATGCTTGTCGAAGATGAGTTCGAGTGCCTGAGGGAACGAGGCATCGCTATAGAAATGGTCGAAGCCGAACCACGAATCTTGCACTGGCTTAGGAAGCTCTGACAAAGCTTCATAGACGGTAGGCCACGAACCGAAATGCTTCAGTCCTTCGGGTTTGCCATTCACGAGCGACTCCTCCAGCTTGAACCAACCCTCGTAGTTAACATCGTGGTTAAAGTCGATGTTAGCACGAGTGAAAGGTGTGTTCAGCAAGAACCAGCCCGTCTTGGACAAGGTGTAGCGGTCGGTAGCTGAATCAACCAGTACCGTACCGATGCAGAGTCCAGCTTCAAGCAGGCACTTCACGGCATAATCCGACAGCTTTGTCTTCTGGCATAACTCTTCACGTGTCATACCCTCATCGCTGTCGCGAAGCATGTCGAGGATGCCAAACTTAATCATAAGTCGCGAAGCCTGGAACACAACAGGTCCCCAAGCTATGAACTCTGCTTTAGCCTGTGCCTCGCGAGCCGACAGAGACTCCTTTGTATATGCTTTCTCTAGAGCGGGAAATAGTTTCATTGTCAATATTTATTATATCAGGGTTATTGGTTATAGATATTATTCATTTGTTGCTTATACGACTTGCACTGCTTCTGGCATACATAACATTCCTATAACCTAAAACCTATAACCTAAAACCTATAACCTATAACCTATAACCTAAAACCTATAACCTTTAAGTCTTTAAATCTTCTTTATCACCAACGCACTGTTCGTTCCACCGAAACCGAAGCTGTTGCTCAGTATGATGTCGAGGTTCTTGTCGACAGTCTTGGTGGCCAGGTTCAGGTTGGCCGAGTATTCGTCGGGATTCTCGAAGTTGATGTTGGGAGCCACAAAGCTGTTCTGCATCATCAGGATGCTGTAGACAGCCTCACTGGCACCAGCCATCCAGCATTCGTGTCCCGTCATACCCTTCGTACTGCTTATCAATGCCTTCTTGCCGTTGAAAAGACGATCCAAGGCCTTTGCCTCGTACATATCACCTTGAGGCGTTGAAGTGGCATGGGCGTTGATGTAGTCGATGTCATCGGGAGTGACACCGGCATCGGCCATGGCACGCTGCATGGCGATGCAGCAACCATCGTCGCTGGGCTGTGAGATTCCACCGCCGTTCGAAGAGAAGCCGTAGCCAACAACCTCGGCAATGATGTTGGCGCCACGTGCCACAGCATGCTCATACTCCTCGAGTACCAACGCAGCAGCACCACCGCTGGGGATAAGTCCGTCGCGATCCTTGTCGAAGGGGCGTGAAGCCTTCTCAGGTTCATCCATGCGAACAGAGAAAGCGTTCAGTGCGTCGAACGAAGCCATTGAGTAGTAGTTCGTCTCCTGTGCACCGCCACACAGCACCGTATCCTGCAATCCTTGCTTGATAAGCATATAGCCAAGACCAATGCTGTGGCTACCGCTGGCACAAGCAGCACTGATGGTGAAGTTCACACCACGAAGGTGGAAGATGGTGCTCATATTCATGTTCACGGTAGAGTTCATCGACTGGAAGATAAGACCGTAACCCAGCATGGCAGAGTCGTGCTTCTCGTCCATGATGCGAGCCGACTCGATGACAGGCTTGGCCGATGAATCATTTCCAAAGATACAGCCCACCTCATTCTCCAAGAGATAGGCCTCGTCCATACCAGCCTGAGCAAAAGCCTGACGGCTAGCCATAAAGGCATATTCGGCCTCTTCCGACAGTCCGGCACGTGTATGACGGTCCAAGTCCTTCTTTGTCAGGACAGGCTTCTCCACCATACCGGTCAAACCCGAACGATAACCATACGTCAGACGGTCCTTGTCCAGGCCAACACCCGACTTACCATTGTACAACGATTCTTTGACCGTTTCAAGGTCTGTTCCAAGGCACGACCAAATTCCCATGCCCGTTATCACAACTCTTCTTGCCATTGATATATTTTTTAAATCAACTTTCAACTATTCTATACACTCAACTACTCTCAACTCTCAATTACTCTCAACACTAAACTTTCAACTACTCTACACTCTAAACTCTAAACTTTCAACTACTCTACACTCTAAACTCTAAACTCTCAACTCTTAGCTTAAGTATACAGTCCGCCGTTGATGCTTATCACCTCGCCCGTGATGTATGCTGCCTCGTCGCTGCAGAGGAAGCCGACGAGCGAAGCCACCTCCTCGGGTTTGCCGAAACGGTTCATAGGCACCATCTTCTTCAGTTCATCCTGAGGCAGATCCTTCGTCATATCAGTATCGATGAAACCGGGAGCCACCGCATTCACTGTCACACTACGTGGAGCAGCCTCCTGTGCCAGAGCCTTTGTGGCGCCGATGAGTGCAGCCTTTGCTGCACTGTAGTTTGTCTGTCCAGGCAGACCCTTAATGCCAGAGAGCGAAGCCATGTTGACGATACGTCCACCATGCTTGCGCATCATCATCTTGGGCAGCAGCTGACGGGTGACATAGAAGAAACCATTCAGCGAGGTGTTGATTACAGCATGCCAATCCTCGGTAGGCATCATGAACATCACGTTGTCCTTACGGATGCCAGCATTATTTACGAGATAAGCGATATAATCATCAGGGTGCGCCATCTCCCACTCCTTCAGTGCCACTTCTACTGCCTCCTGGCAACCCACGTCAAAGCGCATCAGTTCAGCACTGCCTCCCTGTGCCTCTATCTCTGCCTTCACTTCGAGTGCAGCAGCCTCATTGCTCTGATAGTTGATAATGACGGGCAAACCCATCTGCGCCAGCTTTAGGCATACAGCCTTGCCCAGCCCCCTTGAACCTCCGGTAACGAGTGCGTATTTAGTCATCGATAGTCTAAAATTAATAGTTTTGTCTTCTTTAACTTTTTGTTTGGTTGAAACCTCGTACACGCATACGCATTATGCACAAACATATATATTGTACGCGAAAACGAGTGCAAAGTTAGCAAAAAAAAGTTAAATGAAAAAAAATATCAGATAAAAAGTAACTATTAACACTACTAACCATCGATTATAGCACTTTTAATTCATCAAATACACCCATCCTCAAAACAAAGTAAAAGTCACGAATCACACTATTTTGACTCCACCACAAAATTCAACGTGTTGTCGATTCTGAACACAAATTTTCCGGTAAACATACCGTAAATATCTGTGAAACTTAGCATTGTTATATGGCAAGCGCCGCATCTTTCGCAAAATGCTGCATATACAATGTTCCTTCCGTGCGTGGCGGAAAAAGAAATGTCGCAGCAGTATTAAAATTTCCGCCACGCACGGAATAAAAAATACTCTAGCGCATTTGCCGCGTTCGCCACTTGAACCATTGAGTCAGTCCCCTCTGATTTACTTTTTACAAGTAAGATTTAAAAATCGAAAAGTTTTTTTACGCCAAAAAGGTTCAAGGGTTCCACTTTGCGAGTATAAGTAACATTTAATCAGATTATTACACTGGTGGAACCCTAGGTGGAACCCTACTTAAGGGTTCCACTGGGTTCCACTTTTGGATGCTGCTCACTTTGATTTGATAGAGTAAAATTGTGGAACCTTGTGGAACCCTTGGACGGGGTTCCACCAAGGGTTCCACTTCCGTAAATAACTGTTATATATCATGTTACGAACAAAAAGTGGAACCCTTGAAGGTTTTCGGGCAAAAAAAAAAATAAAATAAATCAATCCCCGATTTTTGTCAGACATGAACTGATTTTCGTTAATGACGAGGGAGTACAACTCAACTTAAAGAAGAAACCAGCATTGAAGAAGAGACAAATCACGCATTTCGCATCTCTTCATCCGCATCTGGGCTCACTGATTTGATCCTCTCACGCCACTTCGAGGGTGAGCAACCATACTCTTCCTTGAAAATGCGTGAGAAGTAAAGTGGATCGTTGACACCTACCTTAGTGGAAATCTCAGCTATGGTGTATGAGGTTGTCTGAATAAGATACCCGGCACGACGTATACGCTTCAGTTTCAAGTACTCCTTTGGCGAAAAGCCCGTCAGCGTCCTCATCTTCTTGAAAAAGACAGTACGACCAAGACCCATAGCCGAGGCGAAAGCATCGACGGAGAAGTCGGGGTTACTGAGCTGTGAGTCGGCTATCTGTTCTAACTTGCTGACAAAAGCACGTTCCTGCTCTGACATATCCTCACGCCGACGTATCTCGACATCTTTCTCCAGCTTCTCCTTCTCGGCAGAGAGGGAGGCCTTCTCGTGTTCGAGCGTTTCTTTCTTAGCCGACAAGACAGCCTTTTCCTTTTCCAGCGCATCCTTCTTCAAGGACAGTTCCATCTTTTCAGCCTCCAGTTCGTCATTAGCCTCAAAAAGTTCTGAGCGTTCGGCCACTAAAACATTATTCGACGTGTTAAGATCCTGAATAGTAAGGTCGTAATGCCGTTGGCGACGTTTCCACCAAACAACAGAAACTACAACACACAAGAAAAACACTGCCAAGAGTACAAACAACCAAAAATATGAATTGTCATCAGATACAGCATCTGCATCCTCCTCTATGACTTCGCGCTGTCCGTGCAGAGTGATATCATTGATGTCAATCTCTACCACTTTCTCTGCCCCATTGTACACAGAAGGGTCTATAATGAGTATACCATTGTTCGAGCCGAAGGAGATACGTCCGTCGGCCAAGGTAACACCACACTGCTCGCTGAAAACATTATTCAGAAGGTTGCACG
Source organism: Bacteroidales bacterium (assembly GCA_018064685.1). Classification (GTDB taxonomy): domain Bacteria; phylum Bacteroidota; class Bacteroidia; order Bacteroidales; family Bacteroidaceae; genus Physcousia. Next base: position 24,322 of record JAGHUS010000130.1, read on the forward strand.
AGAAGAAGTAATTCGTGAACTTGGCAGATGCGGGGTTTAAACGCGAGATACCGAGTTCGGTAGACATCCAAAGATAACCGTCGCGATCTTCCACAAAACATTGTATCATATTATTTACAAGACCATCCTCGATTGTGAAATGTCCGAACAAATCCTTCAGTCTTATGGCAAAGCCTTCTCCTGCCTCTGCCACAAACATCCTACCCTTACTATCACGGAATAGAGTTCGCATCTCGTCACTACCCATCTGGTTGCACTCCACACTGTAATGTGCCTTGACTTTAGTGAAATCATGAGCATCAATGACAAAGACACCATCACTAGTAGCAACCCACACATCGCCCCTATTATCAGGCAGAAACTGCCTTATATATCTGCTGGCAGTATTATTATTCAACACACTGGATATAAAACGGTTCTCATTTAAAGAATAAAACATAATACCACCGCCGAACGTACCAATCCAAAGTATGCCATCATGGTCTTCGTACAACGCATAGATATCTTCCGACGGAAGCCCCTCAACCTTTACATCATTCCTATACAGACCGCCACCCTTCGTTCCGCGCCAGGTATCGCCTCTACTGTCCTTTAGTATGGAATAAGTATTATAATCGTATTTATTCTGCGATACAAGCTCCTGCATCTTATCATCAAATATCCATACATCGCCCGAACGATTAGCCACAGCAATCTGCTTCTGTCCATAAGGCGAAAGCATACGAATATTCTCACCTGCTAGCAGATAATCAATGCCATCGTTCTCTATCACCTTCAATCGCGATACACCTAGATTGTCAGTACCAATCCATATCGAACCCTCATCATCGATGAAGATACACTTCAGTGAATTGGTAAATAAAGGACAATTAGGCGACTGCGTTGTAAAATGCTCTGTCTTGCCGTCCTTGCTGGTCACAAAGAGTCCGTCCGAATCCGTCACCCTCCATGTGCGACCTTTATCATCGACAACCTGAGTGGATGGAGTATCCGAATAAACAGGCACTACAAGGTTGCTCTTCTTCATATCCACGAAGCACTCGTGCTGAATATCATAACAACTATAACCATTTCGGGTTGTCAGCCACATGATGCCATCCACCTCGTACATATACGACACACGATGATCGACAAGGCCCGGCACGCTTTTGTCGCGTATGGGTTGCAGGTTCTTGAATTGTCCGTCTTTGTATATGCTCACACCACTGGAGGTGGCAAACCAAATCTCGCCTTTCGAGTCCTCGACAATATGGCGAACGGTGTTGTTGACAAGCCCGTCCAACGTAGTAAACTGCTCAATCTTAAACTCCGTACTCGCATAAATTCCCGTAAAAAAATACGAGAAAACGAACACAACGAACAAATGTCTATATAAAATTGTTTTATTACTCATAGATAATACTATTTGCCATTTCGGATGCAAATATACTGAATAACAATGATTTGAACAAACATTTCATATATTATTTTAATTTTTATAAATACAAAAGTGTACAAAAGTCCATAATAAACGCATATTATGGCATTGCACATAAATAAATATATAGTAATTTTGCAACCGAAAACCAAAGACACACTGACCTAACCTAATGTTCAAAACAAAAAAATCTACTTAATTCAAGTTGCTGGTAATGCACAAAGCATTGCCAGCAATTGATTTTTGTTTGAGTTCAGCAGTGGGTTAGTAAAAGAGTCGAAAAACAGATTTTAAAACATTAACTGGAAAAGATACATGAACTTCATACATATATATGAGATATCAGAATCAATTGGTTGCAAAAATAAGCCTGTGACAGGTGTTAATTGTTAATAATAAAAAAGTTTTGGTTAAAGACTAATCCAATCACTAACACATGAGAAATCTAATGACATTCCTGATGCTCGTATGTGCCTCGCATTTGATGGCACAACGAGGCATCAGTTTTAACGAGAAATGGAACATCCATTACCCTCAGTCATCACGTCTGCATGCAGGAGAAACCAAAACAGTAACTCTGCCTCGTGCATGGAACGAGGACGAGGCCTATCGTGTAGGCATTGCATCACTACCCGACGACACCTGTCGCTACACCAAGCAATTCACCGCTCCTTCCGACTGGCAAGGAAAGCATATCTTTATCGAATTCGAAGGAGCACGCCAGGCTGCCGAGGTATGGCTCAACGGTAACCGTCTGGGACTTCACGAGAATGGTGTCATGGCATTCGGCTTCGAGCTTACACCTTATATTAATATAAATGGCGAGAACACACTGGAGGTTCTGACCGACAACAACTGGAGCTATCGCGAGAAGGAGTCGAACTCCACCTACCAGTGGAACAATAAGAACTTCAACATGAATATGGGTGGATTGTGCAAGAACGTGAAGCTTCACGTCTTGGACGAGGTGTATCAGACACTCCCCCTCTTCAGCAACCTGGGCACAACGGGCATTTACGTCTACGGCAGCGAATACGACATTAAGGGTCATAAGGTTACAGCCAACGTGGAGTCGCAAGTGATTAACAGTTCGAAGACCACAAAAAACGTGGCACTGCAAGTCGAGATTCTGGACGTTGATAACAAGCCCGTGGCAAAGTTCAAAGGAAAAGCACAGCGCATCGAAGCCGGTGACACAGCCATCCTCAATGCCTCAAAGCGACTGAATGACATACACTTCTGGTCGTGGGGATATGGCTATCTATATACCGTACGCACCACACTCGTTGGCGTAGGAGACGAGAAAGCATCGCTGGCCGAAACGCGTACGGGATTCCGCAAGACAGAGTTCAAGGATGGTAAGTTCTACCTGAACGACCGCTGCTTGATGGTTCACGGCTACGCACAACGTTCGAGCAACGAATGGCCCGCAGTGGGCATTGACATCCCGTCGTGGCTGTCGGATTACAGCAACGACCTTATGGTGCAGTCGGGCGCCAACCTCGTGCGCTGGATGCATGTCACACCCTCGAAGCAAGACATCGAGTCGTGCGACCGTGTAGGATTGATTCAGGCCATGCCTGCCGGCGATGCCGAGAAGGATGCCAACGGACGCCAGTGGGTGCAGCGCACATTGCTGATGCGCGATGCCATCATCTATAACCGCAACAACCCCTCCATCATCTTCTATGAATGTGGCAACGAGAGCATCTCGAAGGAACACATGCAGGAGATGGTAGACATACGTAACCTGTACGACCCCAAGGGCGGAAGAGCCATCGGTTCGCGCGAGATGCTCGACATCGACGAGGCCGAATACGGCGGCGAGATGCTGTATATCAACAAGTCAGGTGACAAACCTATGTGGGCCATGGAGTATTGTCGCGACGAGGGTTATCGTATGTACTGGGACGACTACTCATACCCCTGGCACCAGCATGGTGCGGGTCCGCTATATCGCAAAGCCGATGCCAGCGCTTACAACCGTAACCAGGACGATCTCACCATCGAGCAGATACGTCGCTGGCACGACTACTTCGTCGTACGTCCCGGTATGGGCAAGCGTGTCAGCTCGGGTGGAGTGAAGATCATCTTCTCGGACACGAATACCCACGGACGTTCGGAGATGAACTACCGCACCAGTGGTGTCGTTGATGCCATGCGTATCGAGAAGGATGCCTTCTACGCTCATCAGGTGATGTGGAACTCGTGGGTTGACATAGAGCATCATGCCAGCCATATCATCGGTCACTGGAACTATCAGGAAGGTACAGTAAAAGATGTATATGTGGTCAGCACATCTCCCATCGTAGAGCTATTCGTAAATGGCAAGTCGATGGGACGCAGCGAAAAACCTTCCTACTCGTTCCTGCACACCTTCAAGAAGGTGGCATGGGAAAGCGGTGAGGTAAAAGCCATAGGATATGCGTCGGACGGAACAACCGTTGAGTCGACGGCATCCCACACCACTGCAGGTCAGCCTCACTACTTGAAACTCACGCTGATGCAAAACCCCATAGGCGGAATGAAAGCTGACGGAGCCGATCTGGCTTGCGTGCAAGTAGAGGTTGTAGACAAGAACGGACAGCGTTGTCCGCTCGACAACCGCCTCATTCAGTGGACATTGACAGGCGAAGGCGAATGGCGTGGCGGTATAGGAAAGAACCCCGAGGGTGACAACTACATCCTGGAGAACAGCGTGCCCGTTGAAGCAGGAGTAAGCCGCGTATTGGTTCGATCAACCACTCGTGCAGGCGAGATAAGACTGGTGGCACACGCCAAAGGAATGCAGGATGCCGAGGTGAAATGGAACAGCAGCGAGGGAGAGCAAGGACTGTTGCCTTGCCGACTGACGCGAGGAGAGACACCCACTACCCCATCTTACACCGACAAGAAGCAGACCATCGACATCCTTACAGCCACTGCCGGTGCCAACGCACAGAACGTCAAGGCTTCGTTCGACGACAACGAACTGAGCGAGTGGCGTAACGACGGCAAACTATCCACCGCATGGATAGCCTACGAACTGAAGGAGGCAACTGCCGTAGAAGAGATCAGTCTGAAGCTGACAGGATGGCGCCAGCGTTCTTATCCGCTAGAGGTGTATGCCGACAACATGCTGGTATGGAAAGGAAACACCGAGAAGACACTGGGATACGTCTCGCTATTCATCGACAAACCCGTCAAGGCAAAAAAATATACCATCCGACAGACAGGCACCACAACCGATAAGGATGCCTTCGGACAGGTTACCGAACTGGCAGGCGGAAATGCATCTGACATGGATACCAAAGCTGGCAACCAGAAGGCTGACCTCCGTATCATCGAGGTCGACTTCCTAAAAGGCATCTGACAAAGATTATCAATTTTATCGAATTGCAAATCAACCAAGGACGCTTTCTTGGTTGATTTTTTATAATAGAGTTGGAACTTTATAAAAAAATGCTTACCTTTGCAAACTGACAAAAAACAAAACCGCAAAACAAATAAAAAAAATAATGACTAGACTGCGTTATATCTACGGCCTTATCCTATGCCTGTTATTCCTCACAACAAGCCACATTAATGCACAGACATCCGACGAGACTGTCATAGAGTTTTTCTCCAGCAAAGCAACGATGGAGGACGACCCCAACAAAAACACTTACAACATCACTATCTTCTCGCCCGACGGAGAATGGAAGATGCAGCTGAACTACCATTCCAACAGTATGTTCGGCACATTCGGCAACGAAGACTTCAGACTGTCGGGCGAAGGACGTTATTACAACTACGCACGAAATCCCAAGAACGACATGGTGTTCTATTCATTTACCGATATGAACGTCAGTGTCACTGATGAGGGAAAAGTTTATCGTGTCAAGGCCAACTGCTTGACGAACAATAAGAAAAGATTCATTGTAGAGGCCACCATCGACGCACCAAAAGCCGAGGTGACATACACCGATGATCTGGGTTATGCACGTGTCGAGGAGAATCCCTTCTACGGCACATACGCTATCTATGCCGAGAACGACAACTACAAACTATCCTACGGCGTCGTAGGCAGTCAGCTCACCGGTACCTTCTATCGTGCTGACATGCTCATGCCCGAACTGCACGACAAAAAAACTGACAAGGACATCACGATAACCTATGCCACAGCTACCCACACCAAGGATGGCGAGAACACCATCATGAAGGTGGAACTGATCAGCGAGAATCACGAGCAGTACAACCTGACGATGTTCAATGGTCCTTACAAAATAAATATTGTAAGCGAGGAAAACATCAACATTGACGGTGCCACAATGCAGGATGTGACAGACATGTATGGTTGCTTCCTCTTTGCCGGAGCCAACGAACAGTACCAGCTGGGTGTAGCCCTGCGTCCCGAATCGGCCGAAAACGGCAAGAACGAATGGACTAAGGATGACATGATAATGCAGTACACACGCCTATACAATGTTGAAAACGACACATACATTCCCATCTATGACATCCACGCCACACTGCAGCAAGGCGATAAAGCACTCGTACTGAAGGCCGACATCACAAGCATGGACGGCGTCCTGTATCATGCCACCATGCTTTTGGGACATGACAGCTACATGCCCGAACCCAAGGAGGTTATCAATATCACCTTCGATCACGTCAGGATGCTCGACTTCACCAAAGGTATGGGCATTGTAGGCATCGGTGCCGTTGTGCCCGGCGAGTGCCAGATACGCGCCTACCTCAACACCACTAAGTTCGAAGGCGAATTCACCTCGTCCGACTTCATCATGGACATGTGCGACATCATGCTGGTCGACAAGGACACTTACGTGTTCCACGATGCACGATATGTCAATGCCTCGATGACAAAGGATGACGACCGCATCAACATCACCATCGACATGTATGGTGTTGATGACGTGCTTTATCACTGCACCATGTACATCGACCCCTTATACAGTATGCAGGATGAGGTGGAACTGCCTATCTCGATAAACGACGACGTGACGATGATGGCCATGCGCGAAGGAGACGACAAATATGGTGAATACACAGTGCAGTTCCAGAACCTCGACAAGACATTCGACGAGGACTATAACATTATCGGCAACGGCTACTACTTCTCCTTCTATCTGGCTCACGAGGGTTATAGCATTGCCGGCAATTATGGATATTCCGACGGCACAATGGCCGACGACGAGTATCACGTAATATACGAGAATGGCTGCGAGATTCGCATTGCTCCCGTGGCCGGAACACTCAAGATCAATCCCATCGAGCAAGTGTCGGTCAACATCGGAGCACCCAAGCCCCTCAAGACCTATGTATACGATGCCAGCTTCCAGTTTGTGGGACAGAATGGCTGCATCTACCGTGGCGAAGGACAGAACATCTTGCTCTGCATCGACTACGAAGGCAAACCCGTCAACCTCACCGAAGACATACTTCAAGCCATCGACAAGACTCTGGCAGAGAAGGGAATGCGTGTCCGCAAGGTGTTGCGCGACGGCAAGATTGTCATCGAGCGACAGGGAAAGACCTACGACATGCGAGGTATCAAAATGAACTTGAAGAAATAAAGGAAGGAACTACCTTAAAACTTTTAAGAGCTAAAAATCTCCTATAACTCCAAAAAATCTTCCTTTACTCACACAAACGCCTTCTGCTGCCAGCGCTTACTGCGCCATCGCCAGATGAAGACGGCTCCACGTATGCCCTCATCCAGGAACATGGCAATCCACATACCTACCAGTCCCCAACCAAAGCCCAGGCAGAACAGCCAACCAATGCCTACACCCACTATCCACTGCACGGGAATGCCCATATAGAAGGGGAAGTTGATGTCGCCTACACTGCGCAACACGTTGGTATAGTAGATGTTGCTCACCTTGCCTATCTCTACAGCAATGTCGATGACCAGGATGGTGCAACCCAAGGCAATGATCTCGGGATTGTCGGTAAGCAGACCAAAGATGCCACGACCACAGCATGCAAAGATGACACTCAGCGCCATGGTGATGATAATGGCCAGACGCAAGGCATACCAACCTATCTTGTAAGTGGCACGATAGCGGTGAAGGCCCACCAGATGTCCGATGACAATGCTGCCACCTTGCGAGATACAGATGCAGAAGATGTAGACAAACAGCACCACGTTGACCACATAAGTACGGGTGATAAGTGCCTCATTGCTAACCATATTTATAAAATAAGTGAGGACAACCTGCTGTGCGTTGTACGACATGTTCTCGCCAGCCGAAGGCAACCCGATGCGAATGAGGTTGCGCATCTCATGCAGAAGCTCCTTCAACGGCGCACAGAACGCTGCCATGAGTCGGCGGAATGGGATGTGTTTGGTAAATAGGATGGTAAACAGCGTGAAGGCTGCTACGCCACGCGAGATATTGGTGGCTATTGCTGCACCCTCGACACCCAGCTTGGGACAACCGAAGTGTCCGAATATCAAGGCATAGTTGCCAATGATATTCACCACATTGACCAGCATCACAACCAACATGGGATAGATGGCTTTGTGGTCGGAACGCAAAGAAGCAGAGACGGTGAGGTGGAGAGCCTGGAAAAAGGCAAAGGCACCGGCTATCTGCATGTACGGCACACCAAAGGCCATAAGTTCGGCGCGCAGACCCATCCAGCCCAATAACGTAGGAGCGCCAAGCGACAGCACAGCCGAAAGACTGAAACCGCTTATAATATTGAGTAGCAAGGCCATAGCTGTCACCTGTTCCATCTTTGTTCTATTGCCTGCACCCAAGTATTGTGAACAGAGAACAGAGGTGCCGATGTTGATGATCTGGAACACCAGGAAGGCGAAGGTGATAAGCTGATTTGCCACGCCCACAGCTGCCACAGCATTGTTGTCGAATTGCGACAACATAAACGTATCGCTAGCACCCATGAAGGTCACCAGCAGCATCTCTATAAAGATAGGAAGTGTAAGCATTCGCACTTCCTTACGCAGATTTATTCTCATACTCTTAAAAACCAATAACCAATGCCCTCAAAAAGATGTCAGGGGATCTTTTGAAATATCGACGTATCGTACTTTTTCATTTCCGCCCTCAAGGCCGCAGCCCTGTTGTTTGTAACAGCATCCATCTCAGCCCAGAAGCGGTCGCTGTGGTTCATTTCGCGCGTATGACAAAGCTCGTGCAGCATGACATAATCCTGTAGGTGTCTAGGCAGCAGCATCAGATAGAGTGAGAGGTTGATCTTCTTCTTGCTGCTGCAGCTACCCCATCGTCCGTGCGTCTTGTGTATGGCGACGTCACTGAAGGTGAACCCATACCTGCGAGCCAAATCTGCAAGTCGTAAGGGAAGCAGTCGCTTTGCCACATGTCGCAACGACTCCTCCGCCACCTTCACCATCCATTGCTGCAACACGTCGTTGTCAAATTTCGTTCCCACAGGACAAGTTATGGTAAGCTGTCCATTCTGAAGTCGGGCAGCAGGGCGTCGCACATCACCTTCACATACAGTCATCCTGAAGTCATCGGCTTGGATGCTGAACGAAGTATCGATGAATGACGCGATACTATTCTGCCTCGCCTTCTCCCTTAGTTTCAGCAGTCGAGGCTTCAGCTTCTCAATGCATTGCTGCAAATCATTCAATGTGGCATAGACGGGCATAGTACACCTCAATCCATCGTCATTACTACGGAACGTAAAACTTCTTGCTCGCGAGCTTCTGTTCAGCTCAATATTCCCTAAAACGGGGTGTACTATTACCTCTTTAGCCATAATGAAGCGCAAAATTACTGCTTTCTACCGATTCTACCAAAATAAAATGTGTTAAAAGTTTGCTCTATTCATCTTTTTTATGTTTCTTTGTAATCGAAAAACAACATTAAATAGTATAAAGAGTCAATGAAAAAGCACATTACCCGAACATTTTGCACCATCGTGGCAGTCATAGCCATGGTTGCGATGATGCAGTCGTGTGCCACCAAGGAGAAGGCACTCAGTCAGTTGCGCGACCTGTCGAGCGAGATACAGTACAACGGCGTGAACTACACCGTGGGCGAATGGCAGAACGTGGCTGAGAAATACTGGAAACTGAACAAGAAGGTGGCAAAATACAAGCTGACGGCAGAAGAGTCGCGCGAGGTAGGCGAACTGAACGGCAAGTGCCTGGGCTACTTTGTAAGCGGAGTGGGTGCTAACGTGCTGGGCCGTGTGGGCAATGCAGCTAAAGGCATCAACGGACTGCTAGAAGGACTGAAGGAGTCGTTACAGATAAAATAATAATCAAGGAGACTGAACTCCTTCTACTCCTTTAACTCCCAACCAACCTAATCATGGAAAAACCAATACTAAACCAACTGGAAAACGACACGCTCAACACCTACATGCGCTTTGGCCGGTGGAAGTACGTGAGTGTGAACGGTGTGCCTACCTATTTCTATGCCGACAAGGTCATGGACGACCTGCTTGGCATATACACTGATGTGACACCCGAGGAGCGTTCGCGCATCTATCAGGAAAGAATATACCCAGCCGACATCGGCATCGTCAACGAGTATACCGTACAGCTGCAGCAACGTCCCACTGAGGTGGAGTATCGATACATACATCCCAAGCTGGGAGTGAGAATGGTGCGATGCTTCGGCAAGATGATGAAGGATGCAGACGGCTCGATGTACACCGTAGGTATGCATCTCGACATCACCGAGAACGTACACCTTCGCTACCAGACAGAACAGGCCGACCACACGCTGGCTCAGCTCACACAGCGACTGTATGGCTTCAACCTCACCCTCGACCTCTTTACCGGCGAATACCGGCTCATCGAGGGAAGCGGTATGGACGAGGCCATGGAGATTATCAGAAAGCATGTTGACTATAAGGTTATCGTCAGCGTGCTTGTCAAGACCATACATCCCGACTACAAAGAGGAATATCTCAATAATTTCTCGTTCGACAGCATCAAGAAGAAAGCCAACAAACTGGGATACATCGGCAGTATGGAGTTCCCGGTTCGCTATTCGGAGAACGAACGCTACAAGTGGCACGAGATAACGCTCTTCATGGATGCTGACGAGCATGGCGAACCTATTGCCAACATACTGGGACGCGACGTGACAGAGGCACATGAGAAGGCCGACACCGAAGCCCAGCTGGCCATCGAGCGAGAGGCCAGCAAGTCGAAGACCAACTTCCTCTTCAACATGTCGCACGACATCCGCACTCCAATGAATGCCATCATCGGCTTCACTGAACTGCTGCAGAAGCATCTGGACAACAAGGAACTGGCCACGGCCTATCTGCAAAAGATACAGACGTCGAACGCCTTCCTGCTTTCACTCATCAACAATGTGCTGGAGATGGCACGTATCGAGAGTGGAAAGGCGGTGATCGAGGAGAATATGTTTGACGCTAAGATGTTCAACAACACACTGTTCGACGTCTTCGAGGCACAGATGAAGCAGAAAGGCATCACCTTTATCCGTTCTATAGACGTAGAACACAAAAGCGTGTATTGCGACGGAACTAAGCTGCGCGAAGTATTCCTCAACATACTGAGCAATGCGCTGAAATACACGCCCAGCGGAGGCACAGTCACCATGTCTACCATCGAACTGAAGGGAGACGACCCGACATACGCACTCTACCAAACTACCATCACCGACACTGGCATAGGCATGTCAGCCGACTTCCTGCCACACCTCTTCGAGGAGTTCACACGCGAGAGGAGCAGCACGGAGAGCCGAATCATAGGCACAGGACTGGGCATGGCCATCGTGAAACGACTTGTGGAACTGATGAACGGCAGCATTGCCGTCAGAAGCAAGGTGGGCGAAGGCACTACATTCATCATCACCATCCCTCACCGTATTGCCAACGAGGAGATAGTGGTAGAGACAAAGACCGAGAAAAACGAACTTGACGGACAGCAACTGAAGGGTAAGCGCATTCTGTTGGCCGAAGACAACGAACTGAACTCAGAGATTGCCATCACCATACTTCAGGAATATGGATTTGTGGTTGACCATGCTATCGACGGTCAGATGTGCCTCAACATGATGAACGAGTCGGACGAAGGCTATTACGACCTCATACTAATGGACATACAGATGCCCAAGATGGACGGCTATACAGCCACACGCCACATACGCAACCTACCCAGCGAAAGGAAAGCCGCCATACCCATTGTGGCCATGACAGCCAATGCCTTTGACGAGGACAAGAGGAATGCGCTCGAGGCAGGCATGAACGGACATTTGGCCAAACCCATCGAGATACCTGTTCTCATCGCGACACTGTCCGACATTCTCACATGACGAGATCAAGTATCAAAGGTTGAAAAAAACTTTCGACCTGTACAAATGAAAACCGCTGTTAAATATTCCTAATTGCTACCAGTTGGTACATGACTATTACCCAACCGCGTATCACCGTCAAATG
>JAGHUS010000155.1 GCA_018064685.1 Bacteroidales bacterium
ATTTATATAATAATTGTTGCATTAGTATATTTACATTCTTTATATATATATAAGTATAGTAAAAACTATACATTTTTGGTGTGTTTTATATTTTTTTAAAGTAAAATGGTGAAATTTTGATTGTTTTTTGTAATTTTGCATAGTTATTATCATAATCATACACGATTTTTATATTCGTATTAATGTAATTAACCATAATGTTGAACACCTTCAAACTCAATTCAATAATCATCTGACTGTAAACTAAAGAACTTATATTATCAAACATGAAATTAAAAATATACATACTTCTGATAACCGTAATAACCTGCGTAAATTCTGCGTGGGCAGGGCAAGAAACGCAAAATGGAAAACAGTATAATGTGGTGTATCTCAAAAGTGAAGCTTCTGGCAATGGTGATAGCAAGGATACTCCTGTCGGCACATGGGAAAATGCCTATAAGAAACTTACCAATACCGGCAACCGCGATTATGACTGGGAACATAATATCATCGTGATAGTGGGCGACATGCAGATTAACTATAGGGAGGATGCTACCAAGGATAAGTCGAATATACAGGGAACCGCAGCTACTATCACGGGTGTGTGGCCTTGGGATGCTAATGATAAGGCTACGACAGACCAGATTACGAATGGAGGACAAGCAATGATAAGCGGAACCACTAATAACATTGGCGCAGACGTTCGTTTCAGGAACCTTCGCATACAGGGTGACAAAGATTTACAGGATCGAATGAGCCTGAGACTGCACAGTACTTTGTTTGATGAAGGACTGGTGATGATGGGTTTTGCTGATTTGGGTGATTCGTATGGTATGATAGTTGGTCGTAAGGCTCCGGCATTCCATATTCAGATTTCGTTTGACCATGATGGAAATTCACGAGCTGCTGATGTAAAATACGAGATGCCTAATGATGAGAAAATGACTGTTACCTTTAAGTCGGGTAAATACGGACGTGTGGCGGTCTCTCGTGCTCAGGGAACCTCCGAAACTGCAGTCAAAGCAAATTATATTCAAGGAACTCCGGAAAAACCAGTTATGGCTCATATTATTGTGGACATTCAGGAGGGTAATGATAATACTGGCAATTATGAAGATGACTTTGGTATCTTATTGGGTGGTTCTTCGCAAGGCATTGTGTGTGCAGATTTGCAGTTTGATATCAAACGAGGCTCAATCGGAACACTCGTTGCAGGCGCCCAAGGAAATAACATTGCAGCAGGTAATACTTCGGGCAAGACGATTGAAAGTTGGAAGATTCCACAAGGTACTTTTGCAGGTAGAACCATCATTAATTTGGAGAGTAATGATGTAACCATTCAAAATCTTTATGTAGGAACGCAGGGACGTACACAATCTGTAGGTGCTAATGGCACGGCTTATTTCTATGGTCAGGCAACACTTAACATGCGAGGTGGTACTATTGAAAAAGGTGTCTTTGCTTCGGCTGCGGCATTTAGTGGAGTAGGCAATGATACCTATCACACTCCAGATTATGCAATACCTTATGTTGACAATAACAATGTTCTAACATTTAGCTCTTACGACAATTCCAAAACAATGGCAACCGTCAAATCCACTTTCAACGGGAATGTAGATTTGTCCCAGACAGTATTCACCATGAATATCTTTGGAGGTACTATCAAGGGTGGTCTTTGTGGCGGTAGTCGTGGTTATGACAGTTATGTGTGGACAAAATATGCCCCTGAAGGTGCAGGTAGCTACTATGGTAATACGAATATCAATATCTATGGAGGAACAATAGAAGATGGTGTTTATGGTGGCGGTTTAGGAGCTTCTGACTATTATGAAAACAAAGATGGAAAAGGTACCTCAGGACAAGAAAAATTCCTCACCGTGGCGCAAGTGTTTGGTAACACGAATGTAAATATCTATGGTGGCAAAATTACGGGTGGTATCTATGGTGGTGGTAAAGGTGTAGCTGCTACAAGTAAAAACGAATACATCAATATCGCCAAAGTCATAGGCTCTACCAATGTGACCATCAATCCTCAAACTCTAAAGCCTAGAGCAGAATGGACCGACCCAAACACTCCTGAATTCACAGGTCCCGATACTGATTGGACCTATACCGGCAACATCTACGGTGGCGGCGCCCTCGGCTCCGTTGAAGGCGACACCAACGTCAAGATCCTTGGTGGTATCATCAACGGCGACGTCTTCGGTGCAGGACAGGGCGAGGAAGGTCATCCAGATAAGGCTAAGGTAACAGGAACGACAAATGTGACGGTGGGGGAATAGCCACACCCATAACAATAGTGTTTGACAGTTTCGCTGTCAAAAACAACAACAACGACGAACAATGAGCAAAACATCCATACCCTCTTGGCGCACCATCGCTGCACAGATAATAGCAGCGACGAAGGCTGACCCGGAATCCCTGCGCAGCATCTATGATGACCGCGAGTTCCGCCCGGGCCGCAACGCCTCGGTATGGGCACAGCTCTCTGCACGACTCGCACAGCAGCGCAAGGCTTACCGCGAGGCAATAGCAAAAGGCTGCCTCAAAGAGGTACAGCACACTATGCTTCGCCGCTGCTTCGCTCACGACTATACCAAGCCTGGCAGCTATATGATCACCATCGTTGTTCCCGACCGCGGTTCCAACCCTTTCGGCACCGTCAAGGGCGATGTGCGGCATGGACGCAAGGGACTCATACTCACTCCCACCGAGCCTGCCGTCTATGCACATCTCAGTCGCAAAGAAGGGCCTCTGCGTCTGGAACTCACGCCACTCGGGGCTGCAATGCAGGAGGCACTGAAGGGCATCAACGCCAACTATCCCATGGTGCTTGTACGAAAGGCACAAATAATGCCCGACCACCTACACCTCATCCTTGAGGTGACTGCCCCAATAGTGAGCAGCAACGGCATCCCTCGTCACCTCGGTCATGTCATTGCTGGGTATAAGGCAGGCTGTAACAAGCTGCGACGCATGATGATTGCACAGCAAAACTGTGCAACACCTTCATCAAGCAACCCTTCTGCGAGCAGCCCTTCATCAAGCGCAGTTAGTGTAGTGGAGTTGCGCTCCACTAACAATGCAGGCGATGCCAGCACCCCCAGCAATGCCTTTTCTCCCCTTTGGGCAGAGGGCTACACCGACACCATCATCCTAAGCCGCAAGCACATGGCGACAGAGGAGGCTTACCTCGATGACAACATCTATCGCCTGCGCATGAAGCAGGAACATCGCGATTTGCTGCGCACTGTACTACATATCCGCATTAACGGAAAAGACTTTGCTGCCCTCGGCAACATACACTTGCTTCGCAAACCGTGGAAGGAACAGGTGCAGTACCACCACTGGGAGCAGGATGTCCCTGTCGGCTACCGCCCTTGCGACCGCAGCTGGCACTGCCAGAGATTCTATTACTCTGCGGCTAAACCACTTCCCACCACCGCAATGAGCGCATCGGCAGAAGTGTCTGGCAGTTCTGCTGCCAGAATCTTCACGATAGGCACCCCAATACAAGGCCCCACCGAGGCAGAGGCGCATACCGAGCGTCTTTTGAAAGCCGGCGACGAAGGAGCCGTATTCATCAGTCCCTTCATCAGCGAGACGGAGAAAGCCCTACGTGATGCCGCCCTCACCATGGGCATCCCATATATCCGACTCACCCGCGAAGGCTTCCGCGATCTCTACACCCCAACGAAGAGTGAGTTCGAGGCATGCTGCGAAGGCAATCTGCTTATCCTCGCCCCTTGGGAGGATAGAAAACGAACCTCTACCATAACACGACGCGAGTGTATGGAACTTAATGAACTGGCGAAGGTTATAGCCAATGATGGCTTGGAACTTTTTCTGGTTAATGACATTAAAAATAAAGAAACTATCATACCACGTGATGATGAATAGAACACTACATATCCTCTCTATCATACTGCTGCTCACAGGAGCAACAGCAAACACTTACGCCCAAACCATTAACGGCAACGTCTATGGTGGTGGTGAAATGGCAAAAGTGCAAGGAAACACTAATGTAACTATCAATGCTGGCAAGCTCGGTGCTGATGTCTTTGGTGGCGGTGAGGGTAAACTATATGATACCGCTGGAGGCGGTCATGCCATCGGTGATGTCAGTATGTCTGCCGATATTAGTGGCACTACCACCGTTACTATCAACGGCGGTGAGTTTGCGGTAAAGTATGACGAAGAATCAACGGCAGACGTCAAACCATTCTTGCAGCACTACAACATTTATGGTGGAGGTAATATTGCCAGCATAGTGGGCGAATCCCATGTTTATGCCAAAAGAGGTATGATTGCTAAAGGTTCGGATAACTCTGGCACCTCAGGTATTACAGGTACTGGTACTTTCCTTAAGAACAGCAACCCTCAAGGCATCGCTCAAGCATACTACCACGAAGGCCAAATGTACTTCTGTATCTTCGGTGGTGGCTATGGTAAGAACACCAGCGTGACGGGTAATACTTGGGTCGATTTCAATATCAGCGGCATGACGGATATCAACTCCACCGTAATCGAGGATGACCTGTTGGAGTATCAATCGTACCTGGATGTGATCGGTGGTGGTTTTAATGGTACCGTACAGGGCAATACCAATGTGCATGTAGGCGGTAATGCCATGTGCCGCAACGTATATGGTGGTGGATTGTATGCTACTATTGGAACAAAGGATGATACAGAAACTGGTAAGACCAACGTCTATATCACAGGCGGTAATGTGGATAATGTGTATGGCGGCGGTGTGATGGGCGATATTATGACTTCTACGAATGTTAATATCGGATTGAAGAGTAATCTTGACTTCGACTTCCAAGCAGATGGCACAACACCTCGCACCTACACTCCCGATAACAACAAAGTCACCATTCTCATGTCCGTTTATGGCGCTAACGATGTCAGTGGTCATGTGCCGCAGTCAAATATCACGCACAACGGCGGCAAGGTGGAGCAGAATATGTACGGTGCCGGTAATGGCAATTATCGTGGTTATTATACTCCTAACCTATGTGATTATGCAGATGGCGAGAATGATAACTATTTCATCGTAGATTACTCCGGTGATACATCTAAGGACGGAAAGAGCACAAAGGGTCCTAAGGGTGATACATACAAAGGTCGTCCGCAAACGGATAATGTCAGCATAACTCTAGGCGGTAATAGCAATGAGGATAAGGCTGTAGTTCTCGGTCAGGTCTTCGGCGGTGGCAACTCATGTACGGTGGGCAAATGGCACACGGATTGGGTTGAGTCAGGGGGTAAATATGCTGGAAAACCGCACGATGCCCGTGATGATAAAGATTACTTCATAGGTGAAGGTAGTATTAATATCACACTCAACGACCATGTGAGGATAGGTTACGACAACACAACACTTGCCGCCGCCAGCGATGAAATCAAGAAAATGTACACCCGCGATAACGAGAATGTCTCTGGTCTCTATATGGGATGCTCGGGCGATGTGCTTGCTACCCAGAGTACGGCAGAAGATGACAACGACTATCACCACTACTATGACAGCTATACAGCCAAGTACTGGCCTGGCTTTGCGGTGTTTGATAATAATGGTCACCCTCTCAGTCGTGAAGAGGGGTTGAATTCGTTCAAGGCATACCTTAATAATATATTGGTATGGAGCAATGACGTGCATCTTACTATCACGGGCTCTGACATCTGGCTTGCCAATTTCGTAGGCGGCGGTTTCCGTGGTTCAATGAAGCGTAAAGATAATAGTAACTATAGTTGGACATTACCTGCAGGTGTGACTGTTGGTAACTGCGTGGTGGGTGGTGCATATAATACTGACGTGGTGTATAGAGTGTTTGATACAGAGAGTGACATGCACACTTACACCGAAACAGACGGACACTATAACTACTGCACCACAGTAAAACAAGAATGGCAAGAAGGTACGGATTACCACCACATTATTTATGGAGCTGACGGAACCACCATCAAAGGCATTGCCCGATTTATGTTTAGTGGTGGCTTGCTTGATAATGATGGGAATCCAACGGATGTTGTCCTTACCCTCAACAACAATATGGATGGTGGAGAAGCAGCAGGTGTGTTTGGCGGTTGCTATTCTTCAGGAACGGTGAAGAATACTGAGATTAACTATCGCGCCACTGGTGCTCACAGCGTATATGGCGGTGGTGCATTGGCTAACATTTCCGGTAGCTCCGTTGTGAACCTTCTCGATGGTAGTCTCACCGATGCCTATGGCGGAGGCTTGGGACGTTTGGCTGATGTAGAGAATGAAATAACATCAGTGTCAGCCCTTGTCTATGGTAATGCAACAGTAACCCTCAACGGCTCGGTGGTCAATGGTTCTATTTATGGTGCTAACAACATCAATGGCACGCCACTTGGACATGTGAAGGTGCATGTGTTGCAGACACAGAAACGTGCTAAAACTGATACTGATCCTGTTGAGTATGAGAAATTCGATGTGCCTGCTGTCTATGGCGGTGGCAATCAGGCAGCGTATGTGCCTACGGGATCATACAACACAGATGGTTGCCTCACGGACAAGAGCAAGTATGCCGAAGTCCTCATAGAGAACTGTGATAACTCCATTGCCTACGTCTATGGCGGTGGCAATGCAGCTCCTGTGCCAGCAACGGAAGTTACTATCTATGGTGCTAACGCTATTGACAATGCCTTTGCCGGTGGTAATGGTGCGGGCGATGGCAACAAGGGTGCCGACATCGGTTACCTTGGTTTCTTCAGTGAGACCGGCGAGGAGACTCCGAAGTACGGCTCTGGCGAGACACACATCACCATCTATGGAGGTACGGTGAATAACGTCTATGGTGGTAGTAACACTCTTGGTTATATCCGCACTCATGCTTCTGTTGATGTGCCAGAGTTTCCTGATGACTACGAGGGGGCAAAGTGTGAACTCCATTTGGGCAATGTACACGCCGGAGGCAATCAGGCAGAGATGTTCTGCGGTGGCTCCGTAACATTAGCTTGTTCGGAGGGTGCGCAAGCGCTCTATGCTGGTGCAAACAGTGCCGATATTCATGGTGATATAGACCTTGTTATCAATAGCGGTACATACGGAAAAGTATTCGGTGGTAACAATGCAAACGGTAATATCTATGGTCACATAAAGATTGACATTGATGAGACTGGATGTTTTCCTATCATGATAGGTGAGCTGTATGGTTGCGGCAATGATGCTGCTTACTCCGTTTATGGATATAACGATAATGGCACTTGTAAAACAGAAGGAGAAAAACTCTATGACGACCCAACTGTCAACATCTATTCATGCACTTTGATAGGTAAGATATTCGGTGGTGGTAAGGGTAGCGATGCTATTGTCTATGGCAACCCTACAGTTTATGTCAATACTATTAAGGGACGTTGGGCAGGATGTAGTGTAGAAAACAGTGATCCAAAGAAACAAATGCCTGCTCCAGCTTTCCGACTTGATGCTGATGGCAATCGTGTTGAGAA
>JAGHUS010000123.1 GCA_018064685.1 Bacteroidales bacterium
CTGGACAGTACACAATTACAGGAGGCTGCATGCAGCAATGCCGGTGTCTTCGTGGTGCCATGTACGGAGGACGATGTGCTCATTCGCTTCACCCATGTGGCGCACGACACGCTGTGGGTGCGTCCCACCGAGAGCGACCTGGGCACGATTATGCTCAAAGACCATAACACGCAGATGCAGACTGCCACCGTGGTGGCTCCACCTTGGACCGGCAGGAACGTCACGCTCTCGTTCCAGTTCGTCGACTCTTTCACGGCCATGGACATGCCCATCAACAAGTTGGATGAAATACGGCTGGTTGCAGAGAGTGATACGACAAAAGAGTTTCCTCCATCCGTCATGCAGACCCACCATGCAGCATCGAATGTTACGGCCTTTCAGTTCGGCGTGCCAGCCCGTCCCGGTGACTATATACTGACAGCCCGCTACGAGGGTTATGAACCTGTGCGGATGCCATACCATTTGAACAAGACGGGGCGCAGAAGCCAGATAGACGAAGTTGTCCGGGTGAAACGTCTGATGCCTAAGCCCGAGAAACAGTACGTGGAGGACCCCGATGGCGACATCATCGTGGACGGCAAGCGCATGCGTGAAGTCATGGTGCAGGCCACCAAAGTGCAGATGTATTACCGGGGCGATACCATCGTGTATAATGCCGATGCCTTCATGCTGCCCGACGGCTCCATGCTGCAGGACGTGCTGAAAGCCATGCCGGGCATCGAGGTGAACGGCAATGGCGAGATCAAGGTGAACGGCCGCAAAGTGGACGTGCTGCAACTGGACAGCAAGGACCTGCTTAGCGGTGGCACCGAGATGCTGCTCAAGAACCTGCCTCACTATACCGTGGATCAGGTGAAGGTATTCGAACAGGACGAACAGGGTGCACGCCTCGTAGGTGCACGTTCTGTCGAGAAGGAATACACTCTGAACGTGACGCTCAAGAAGCAATACAAGATCGGTTGGCTGGGCGAGATAGAGATGGCTGGCGGCGTGCCAACAGGCAAACAAGAGGAATTCGGAGGACAGAAGCCCTCCCCCTTTGGGGGGAGTTGGAGGGGGCTTGCCCGTGCCTTCGTAACCCGCTTCTCGGAGCAGTCGCGCCTGATGGTCTCGGCCATGTCCAACAACGTCAACAACGATGCATCGAACCGTAGTGAATATTGGAACGACAACATGTTCCAAACTGGCTTGCAGCGCCATAACTACCTGTCGCTGATGTACAATGTCTATGACCGACAGGAACGCTATGAGAACAATGTCTTTCTGGACAGCAAGTGGACGCGTTCGGAATCAGATACCCGCCAGTCATCGCTCACCTATCTGACACACGGCGACACATGGGCTCGACTGCACCAGACGGGGCAGAGCAATGATTTCTCGGGCAAGTTCGAGAACTGGTTCACCCTCAAGAAGCCCTTTGCGCTGAGTCTTTACACCAGACTTGATTACAACCGTCGCGAGAGCAACGGTTTCAGTCGGTCGGCTCAGTTCAATGCCGATCCTGCGTCCTACGGCGATGTGGTGGCGGTGATGGACACGCTGATGCAGAACCCCTTCCAATCCGGCATCTCCAGCATTACCCTCAGCAGGACTCGCTCCGAGAGCCAACAGGACGGAACGGACAGGAGCATCCGACAGGATGTCACCTACAACAAGGCATTTGCCTCGGGCGACCGCCTGAGAATCCAGCCAGTCTTCATACATAGCCAGCAGAAGGGCACGGAGCACAACAGCTATCAGTTGGACTATATCCAAGGGCAGGGCCAGAACGACTACCGCCATCGCTATAATCTGTCGCCCAGCCACAGCAATCGTTTCGACCTGAACTCTTCATACGATTACAATATCCACAGCGAACTGCAAATCAGTTTTGGAAACAATCTCATTTGGGAGCATGAGCATAAGGAGCATGAGCGATACCGACTGGAGCAAACAGATGGCTGGACGGCTGACAAGGCTCTGGGAGCATTGCCCTCTACACGCCAGCTACTCATGCAGGGCTTCGACTACCAGAACTCATACGTCGAAGACCATAGCGAACTGACAAGCCGTTACTTTGCCAGCCTGCACTATAACCACACCCGTGGTGACGTGCACAACGACTTCAGGATGATTCCGTCCGTGACAGTATGGTACGAGCGCGAGCAGTATCATCGCGATGCACTGGACACCTGCTTCAGCCGCAGGCTGGCAAAGCCCAGATTGCAAGCTATATTCGAAAACAAATTAAGAAGGAAAAAAGAGGATGGCCTCAACATCGAGCGCACCAGCATGTTGTGGTATGAATTCGACAGTGAAGTACCTGAAATACAGATGCTGCTGCCTGTACGCGATGCCTACAGCCCACAGACCATCACGCTGGGCAATCCCCATCTGCGCCGCTCGTACGACCATCGCTTTTATCTAACCTTCTTAGACTATTACCGATACCGAAGGTGGAATTCTGATGGCATCTATGAGAATATGGGCGCCAGACTCCACATTCAGCAGAATGCCATCGCCACGGGCTACACCTACAATCCCGCCACGGGTGTCTATACCTATCAGCCTACCAACATCAACGGCAACTGGGATGCTAACTTCAATTGGCGTCACCGGCACGTATTGCACAAAGCATTCGCCTACTCTGTCACGGGCAATTACACCTATCGCCACAGTGTGGACCTGATTGGTGGTGAGCGCAGCACGGTCAATTCGCAAACGGTCGAACCCTCATTGCAGTTACTGTACAAGCCCAGCACTCAGAACCAGATAACGCTGACAGGCACCTGGAACTGGACACGCTATGACAGCCAGCGCTCCGGCTTCACCACTCGCTCCACGCTCAACCATCAGTACGTGCTCCGAGGTCAGTGGCAGTTGCCTCTCGACATCCAGTTCGTCACCGACCTGGGCCTCTACGTCCGCTCCGGCTACGACACCCCCTCCATGAACACCTCCGACTGGGTGTGGAACGCCTCCCTCAGCCGCTCGTTCTGGAAGAAGAAGCTCCTGCTGAAAGTCACCGGCTACGACATCCTGCAGCAGATCAACAGCATCACGCAGGACTACAACAGCCAGGGCCGTACCGAGACGTGGGTACGCTCCATCCCCAGCTACGTCATGGCCACCCTGACGTACAAGTTCCACGTAGCGCCAAAGGCAAAGAAGTAAGACGTGCCTATATTAAAAAATAGGCAATGATATACAAACTTTTCCACACATTGTTTTGCCAAATAGAGAAAAATAGTTAACTTTGCATTATGGAATCATAATAATTATAAATCCATAATTGTGTAACTCGTTATGAAACAACAGAATCCTTTTCTTATTGAAGGCTATCTTACGCCAAAATTCTTTTGTGACAGAGTGCAAGAAACAGCTGTATTGGATGAACATATCCATAACCAGCGAAACGTAGCCTTGATAGCAAAACGTCGTTTAGGAAAGTCGGGAATGATTCACAACTACTTCTATCAACCAAACGTAAAGGAGCAATTCTATACCTTCTACATAGACATCTACGATACAAAGAACCTTCAAGAGTTCACCTACGAACTCGGAAAGGGTATCCTTAACACACTGAAATCGATAGGACGTAAGGCTTTGGAGTCCTTCCTGACGATTTTGAAATCACTCAAGACAGGAATAAGCTTTGACATAAACGGAGTACCGGAATGGAATCTCTCCATAGGGGAAATGCAAATGCCAGATGTCATGCTTGACGAGATATTTATGTATCTAGAACGTGCAGATAAACCTTGCATTGTTGCCATCGACGAGTTTCAGGTTATCGCCGACTATCCCGAAAAGAATATTGAGGCTGCTCTTCGAAAACGTATCCAGACCTGTCACAATGCCCAGTTCATCTATTCCGGGTCCAAGCGTCACATGATGACGGAAATGTTTGCCACACAATCCCGGCCATTCTACAACAGCGCCGTTCTTATGGGGCTTGATGCCATTGAAGAGTCTGTCTATCACACTTTTGCCAATCACCATCTACAGGAAAACCGACAGCAGATTGGCAAGGAGGCATTCCATTATCTATACGACAGATTTGATGGAACAACCTGGTATATCCAATACGTTCTGAACATGCTTTACGCTGACAAACGCACCGACATCACATTTGACAACGAAGACGTAGACAATGCCATACAGACCATCGTTCAGCACAACAGTTTTGCATACCGTTCCCTACTTTTTCTGCTTAGTCCCAAGCAAAAAATGGTGCTTCGAGCCATCGCCCAGGAAGGCAAGGTAGAAGGCATCATGACGCAACGTTTCTTGCACAAATATCACCTGACATCGAGCGTGGTACAAGGCGCATCAAAGGTTCTGCTTGACAAGGATATGATTACCAACGAGGAAGGCACGTATTATATCTATGATTATTTTATGCAACTATGGCTGAAAGGTGGTGAGTAAACAGTCTCTCTTCAGGATTCTTCCAGTTCAAAGAACCGAATGCTTTTTTATTCATACAACCCTTTCACCAACTCATCCAAATCTGCACCGCTGCCATCCTTGCCCGTGATGCGTTTGTAGAGGCGGCGACGGAGGTTGCTGATGTTGCTCTTGGTGCAGACAAGCAGGACGGACATCTGTAGGGGGGTGCAGCGGATGATGATGAGCGAGAGGATGCGCTGTTCTTGCTCGGTGAGGGTGTGCTCGGCAGAGAGTCGTTCGAAGATGTGGGGATGGTGCTGAAGGATGACGTGTTTCAGTTCCGTCCACTCCTCGTCGGTGGGATGCTTGTCCTGCGAGGACAGCTGGTGTAGGTGCTGCACGATGGGTTGGTCGAGAAGTGTGTTGTCCGTCTTCTGGCGCAACGTACGCAGCAGTTCGGCATACTCCTGATTGCGCAGCAACGACTCGCGGTGTTCATGGCGCAGCATCGTATAGCGATAAAGACCAAAGCTTGCCGCAAAGAGGAAGAGCATGCCTGTGCCCAGCATCCACAGGTGCTGGCGTTCGGCCTCATCGCGCATCTCCAGGTTGTCGTGCTGTATCTGATAGTCGTGGAAGCGCGACTTGAAGCGGTCGCCCACAATACCGTGGGCTAGCAGTTCCACCAGTTGGATGTTCTTGCTCCAGTAATGGCTCGACGAGTCCTTCATGCCCATGGCATCATAGCACTCCGCTATCTTACTTGTGGCAAAGCTCGCAGTCTCCCATCGCAGCGAGTCCATGTCGGCCACTCGGTGGAAATAGTGGATGGCCGAGTCGTACTGCTCGCGCGTCTTGAACAGCTCGCCCTTGGCCATCCAGTAGCGGTTGGCCTCATAGGAGTAGGGGCTCACAATATTATAAGAGGTGTAGCGGGCGTAGCGGTCGAGCAGCATGGCCACAGAGTCGAGTGCCACGGAGTCCTTGTCGTGCCAGTGCTGGCTGGTCATACCCTCTATCATGCCCATACTGGCATCCATAGCCAGTTGGCGTTCACCACGGCTCCACAGATAGTGGTAGGCGCTGTCCGAGTTGATGTCGCCATAGTACAGCATGGCATGCAGCGTGTCGCCTGCCATCATCGCATAGCGTACAGCTCGGTTGAGCTGCTCCCGACTCTGGTTATCATCCAGCGAGCGATCGAGACAGTGCGACCAGTCGAAGAGCGTCTGTGCCATGGCCAGCGTGTCGAAAGCCTGCGTCGTGTCCACACAGCCCACCGCCATGCTCCACGCACTCTCCTCGTAGAAGTTCCAACCCTTTCGGCGGTACACCTTCGCCATCATCTTCCATGCCCGTTCGCGCTCGGCCAGCGTACCGCACCGCTCCATGTGTGCCACTACGTCCATGGCCACCGTGTCGTTGGGCATGGCATCGTAGCGGTTGCCCATGGCATCCAGCTCGTCCAACCGCTGCAGCATCTCTTCGTGTCGGGAGGTGCAAGCAGCAAAGAACAGCAGGATGCAGATTGTAGAGAATATCTTTTTCATCGTATTCTAATAACGTCCATATTTGCTTTTTATTGCACAAAACTACACAAAACTGCATGTAAACTCGGTTTACAATGTCGATGTAAACGCTTTGTAAACCTGTTTGTGTGTGCTTCTCCTGGCGTTTGTGCTATCTTTGCCGAAAAATAGTGCAAGATGATGAAAAAGACGATCTACCTGTTTGTGTGCATGCTGATGGCGATGGCTGCACATGCCGACGTGTTGAAAGGCCGTGTTGTGGATGCCGAGACCATGGAACCGCTGCCTGGGGCAAGCATCAAAGTGGAGATTACGGGCGAACTGTATGGCGACGACCAGCTCACGGCCGACTCGCTGGGCTGCTTCGTCTCGCCCGACTGGTGGACCTGTGTGGGTAATATCAAGGCGAGCATGAAGATCAGTTACTTTGGTTATCACCAAGCGCAGAAGATGACATCGCTCTTCGAGGGCAACGACACCATCGACCTGGGCGACATCGCCTTGAAGCCCAGCGAAGAACTGATGAGAGAGGTGAAGGTGAAAGGGCATTTGCGACGTTTTACTATGGATGGTGATACGGTGGTGTTCCATCCCGAGGCCTTCCACCTAGAGGAGGGTGCCCGACTGGAGGAGCTCATACACAAACTGCCCGGCGTGAGTGTGTCGGATACGGGACTGATGTGGAACGGCAAGCCACTGATGATTAAGATGAACGGACACGATGCACTGGCCGATGGCGATATGCTGGGCCGACTGCCTGCCGAGATAGTGCAATGCATCAAGACCTACGAGAAGAGGAGCGAACTGGCAGAACGCATGGGACTGGAAGGCGACCCCGGGCAGCAGGTGCTGGACATCGTTATCAAGCCCAGCTTCATGGACAAGTTCTATGGTGACGTGAGTGCGAAGGGCACCACGGCCAGCCGCTACGCAGCCGAAGGCGATATGCAACGTCTGAGCGACTTCGACCCCATTGCTCTCTATGTCCGAGTGGGCGATGATGACGAATGCAAACTGGACAAGGGATGGGGTAGGGGTGGACTGGCCATCAACGACCAGTACCGACAGCAGATGGGGATGCTGGGCTATCAGCATGCCCGGGACAGTAAATATAAAGAGGTGAGCGAGCGTAACCGATGGAACATCGATCTGACACCGAACCACTACGACAAGATGAACAGCAGCTGGAGCCGTCGGGAGAACTTCTTGCCAGACGGGCAAAGCACCTGTTCACAGCAGACGGCTTACAGCTATGCCCACACCTTGAAGGTGCCCATTGGAACGAATTGGCGTCGTGCCCTGTCGAAGGATGACATCATGACGGGTGGATTGAACCTCTACTTCGGCAGGAATCGCAATGAGAGCAGGAGTGAGCAGCAGACCAAGGGGGCTGGTGGTGGGTCCAGTACTGTCAATGCGTCCACCTCCCAGCAACTGACCGAGAAAGAGAACCTGCGACTGGACTTTCGTGAGGCGCTGGAGCACTTCTTCAAGGCTGGTAACTTGAATATCGAGGCTAGGATGGTGGCAGAGAAGCAGCAGCAGGACCATAGCTCTAGCGCCGACTATACTTACGCCTCGCTCCCCGACCGGCACGATGTGCAAACGGGGCATTCCGACCGTCACTGGTTGGAGGGCGCACTGAAAGTGGGTGGCAGCAAGTGGTTTGGCCGCAACGTTATGACGTTGCTTAGTTATGATGCGTCGTACAGGAATGATTATCAACGGAACAGTAGAATGCGAGGCGATGGCATATCCATGACCGAGGACCTTTCCAACAGTCTGCGGCAACGCCAACAGCATCTTCGCCACGACTTGTTCTTCATGCTCGAGGAGAAGCTGGGACGCGTGACGCTGGAACAGACGGGTACGGTTGTTGCCGTCACCGAGTGGTTGGACTATCATCGTGGCCATGTGCTCGACACGGTGGCACGCCGCACCATCTTCGAGCCCGATGCCCACTTCAAACTGCGGTGGCGCACCACACGTTCCTCCTCGCTGAATGCCGAACTCACTTGTAACCGTCATGCTCCGAGTTTCATCAGCACCATAGCCTACACCGACGATACCAACCCGCTCTACATCACTCAGGGCAATCCCGACCTGCGCCCTACCACCAATCTGGGTGTCAGTCTGAAGTACGACTGCACCCTGTTGCGTAGCGAGCAGAACATGACGATGGGGGCTTCGTTCAACCGCACCTTCGATCCCGTCCTCTCACTCCTTCGCTACAACTCGCTGACGGGAGCCTACTTTTCCTCGCAGATGAACGGACGCGGTGGCTATCAGCTAGATGTCAATGCCAACTACGACTGCACGTTGGGTGGTTATCTGCGCCTTGTGCTTGGTTTGTCGGTGGGTAATGGCATCAGCTATGGCAATCAGACACTTGTGGATGGTGATGAGGCTGTACGCTTGCTGCGTCAGCAGAACGTCAGGGCCGACGTGCAGCCACGCATCAGTTACGACAGCGAACGCTGGAATGCCGAACTCTCGCTCCGCACCCAGTACAGTGGGTCGTACTATAACACCGACGACTATCTCTCTACACGTCTTTGGGACTACGACCCAGCCCTGTCTTCCACCTACAAGTTGCGACGTTGTACCTTCACGCTCTCCTCTCACTTGCGGGGAGGTAGCGGCTACCTGTCGAACGAACTCAATCGTGCCAAGTTCATCATGAATGCCGAGGTGACATGGAAGTGCCTTGGCAATAAAGGAAAACTGTCACTGCTGACCAATGACATCTTCAACCAGGACACGCGTCTCACGTCTCGCATCACCACCACCCAGCGCAGCGAAGGCGGTCGCAGCTTCATCCACCACTACCTGGGCCTCCGCTTCCAGTATCATCTCGATGCACGGGCTGCAAGTAAGTGAAAGCAGTCAGAGTTCAGTTACTTAATATCTAATAATAGCCCTTACGATATCTAACAATAAATGTTAAATGTGACAGGTACTTTGCATTTTTTGCGTCCTCGGGAGGAGTTGATTTATGTTTTTAGTTTACCTTCGCAGGTGACTACTCCACAGTCAATATGGACTTACAATTTATCTGTACCTTGCTTATCAATCGTATCTATGGTGTAGCATACGATGGATATTTGAAGACATGTAGAAAACAATCAAAATAATCAAATAATGATGAACAAAATAATTAATTATATTTTCCTAACATTTGCTTTTGCATTAAATGGTATTATTTGTAAAGCTCAAGATCAGAAAGAGGAACGCAAGGTCGGTATTGAGGCTTTTGTGGTCGACTCTTTCTCCCTTGCACCAGTAGGGCAGATTAAGTTCACCATCCGTGACACAGAACAGAGGGTCATAAGGAATGGTGCAACGGTTGCAAGCCATATAGCTGTGTCATTTGGCAAGCTGAGCGTGGGTAGGAAGTATACACTTGAGATTCAGAGCCCGAACTACAAGAGCGTGACTCTTAGCGTATGTCCCGAACCTAAGAAGTACGAAACAACAGTACAACTGCCAGACATCCTGATGAAGATGCAAGTAAGGAGAGACACCTCAGTGACTACCTTGCACGAAGTGGAGGTGGTTGCTTCGAAGCTGAAGTTTGTATGGAAGCGCGACACGTTGATATATGATGCCACGGCTTTTAATTTGCAAGAGGGAAGCATGCTGCAGGATCTTGTCAGGCAATTGCCAGGAGTGGAACTCAATGAGAACGGAGAAGTCAAAGTTTATGGCCGCAGAGTAGATTGTTTGACCCTAAATGGCCGTGACTTCTTCAAAGGGGATAATAAGGTGATGCTCGAAAACTTACCCCATTTTATAGTTAAGGACATCAAGGTATACGAACGTGGACCGGCTGCCTACGAACAGTGGAAGATGGATGCCAACGAAAAGCGTAAGGACTATGTGATGGATGTGGTGCTGAAACGTGACTACAAGCGAGGCTATCTGGCAAACGTAGAAGCTGGTGGTGGTACTGGTAGCCATTGGCTGGGGCGTGCCTTCGGTTCAATGTATTCCGATAGGACGCGTATCGGAACTGTTCTGAATGCCAACAATCTAAGCGATAATCGTGACCCAGGAAGACTGACGGGCAATTGGGAGACAATCGGACAGCCGAAGAACGTAATGACGATTATTCGAAACAAATGGGACATGAACTTCTATGGCAAGGCAAACAAATGGCACGACAACCTGAAGTTTGAACTAGAATGGGACAAGCCCGAGCTTGAATCAACAAGCGAGAATTTGTCGGCCTTGCAAGATAATCAAATAAATACCCTCTCGGGAGCCAATGGGACGAACAGGAACATGAAATTCATGCTCAACAACTATTACTCGAGTGGGCGCCCAAACATGGATCTGACAACAGACATTACCATAGGTCGCATACGGGAACACGGCAATGACAGTACAGTGTCCTTCAACAACGACAGCTTCGTAAACAGATTCACAAACGCCATTTACAACAAAGGCTGGGAACAGAACTACCGCCAGTCTTTGTTCACTGGCAAGAGAATGGCGAACGGGCATTTCCTTTCATTCCGTGCAATGGGAAGATATGAAGAGAAGCGTAGTGACAGATATCATCTCTATGACATGGTACTGGCCGACCAGAGTGGCGAACACAGTTATCGTCTGCAGCTGCAGAGGGATAAGGAGAAAGAGTTGCAAGCACTTCTGGGTTACAACATGCCCTTCCCTCAGGCACGGCTGACCCTCTACGTCTCTGCGTCATGGAACTATCAAGGTGTGGACAGGCAGTCACCCTTATGGAGACTTGAACGCAACGCAGCCTTCATGAACACCCTAGCTGAATTGGGAGAGCACCCGTTGCTCAGTGACGTACTGATAGACCGGAATAACAGTCAGTACACCCATGGACACCAGCATCGGCTGTCATATACTGCCCAACTGACATACACGGACAAGGGCGAAGGGTATATCACTGAGTTCATTCTCAACATGCCCATTACCAACACATGGCAAAGGGAATACGTCCATCGCGGTGCCATAGATTCGGACGAGTCCCGTAGCAAGACCGATTTTCTTCCATCGTTCAGTGCAGAGATACGTCGCAAGTACAGCAATTACGTGTGGCAGTTCAGCTACAAACCTTCCGTAACACGGCCATCGTTGTTCGAGATGACACGCTACGAGGACTCGACTAACCCCTTGCACATCCTACGTGGCAACCCCGAATTGAAGGATGCTTACACGCATCTGTTCAGTACAACATATACCCAACGGTCGGGTGACTGCTGGTATGCCTATGACAGCCAGTTTAACCTGATACGGAACCAAGCAACGCCTTCTCGGGAGTACAATCCCGAAACGGGTGGATACATCAGCACGATGACTAACATGACAGGAAATTGGTTGTGGGACAATCGTATTGAGGCAACTCATCCTCTTGGTAGGAAAAGTCATTTCGAACTTTCAAACAAAATAAGTGTCTTGTGGCAAAACCTTGCCTATATGGGGGCCGTGTCAGGTATGACGGAACCGGAGAGGGTGGACATCCGAAAACTTAGGTTGAGCTATGACGTAGGACTAACTTACAGAAGGAATGAGCATTTTGATATCCAGCCTCATTTCAATTTTATACTAAACCAGGCAAGTAACAATCAAGCACGCAGCTTGGAGGCACACGCCAAAGATATTGTGTATGGACTAACTACCCATTGGTCTTTGCCATACGGATGGAAACTGGCAACAGACATCAATATGATTCATAGACTCGGTTACAGCGAGGGGATGAACACCAACGACTTGATGTGGAATGCCCAGATTCAAAGGAGTTGGCTGAAAGGCAGGTTGCAGACACGCTTGACAGCCTATGACATAATGAATCAAGTTCACTTGAATACGTATAGCATCTCAGTGGACGGATACCAGAGCCACTGGCAAAAGGGCCTCACACGCTATCTGCTTGCCAGCGTCTTCTATCGTATTGACTTAAAGCCGAAGAAGACCAAATAATAATCCTAGTTCGCAAGCTATTCTACCTTTGGCACAATTGCCTGCTACAATCAAGGCATGTACAATGTGCGCCAATACACCCGCACCGTGATTTCATCATCCACCACTACCTCGGCCTCCGCTTCCTGTATCATCTCGATGCACGGGCTACAAGTAAGTGAGCGAAATAACATGCTTACTATAGAAAAGAAACACCCTCACCCATGCAAACTATTAAAATCAACTCTGCCCATCAAGAATTCCTGCCTTATATTTTGCAGGTTCAGAGAATAGTCTTATCTTTGCAGGTAAATGCCCCCTACAGAGGGCAAAATTGACATAAACATGTCCCTTCTAAAGGGCAAATCGAAATATTTGGCAAAGATGGAATCTTTATTTGAACGACATGACATTTATATGGACGATGTGCCCATGCAGCACATTCGCAGTATGATGGAAACCATTGACTGGGAGTCACGACTGATTCTCATCAAGGGCCCCAAAGGTGTGGGAAAGTCAACACTTCTGAAGCAGTTCGTCAAGTTGAACTATGCAGAGGGTGACCGGCATGTGCTATATTGCTCAGCCGATACTGGTTATTTCGCCAGTCATTCGCTGGTGGATGTGGCCATGCGATTCCATCAAATCGGAGGTAAACGGTTGATCATTGACGAGGTGCATAAATTCCCCAACTGGAGCCAGGAGATAAAGGAGATATACGACCTCTATCGGGACATGCAGATCATTCTGAGCGGTTCCTCGCTCATTCAGCTCAACAGTGGCGAAGGTGATCTGTCACGCCGCATTATCACCTACAATATGCCCGGTCTGTCGCTCCGTGAATACATCCTGTTTGTCACGGGGCTTCAGCTGGAGAAGATTTCGCTGGATGAACTATTGGCCAATCCCACATCATTCTGCTCACGCATACGCAAAAGCATCCGTCCGTTGGAATACTTCACACAATATATCAAGGTAGGTTACTATCCTTTTTATTTTGAAAGAGAAAGGGAATACACATTAAAGGTGGAAGGAGTCATCAACCATATCGTGGAGAACGAACTGGTGAGGTTCCGAAATGTGGATTTAGGCAATACGCGCAAACTGAAAGCCTTGCTGCACGTAATATCTGAGATGGTGCCCTACGAGGTAGAGATTGCAAAGCTGTCGAGAGCCATCGGTATAAAAAGGGATACCGTACTGAAATATATGGAATATCTCGACGAAGCACGCCTGACGACAAGGCTGTATGCCAACCTTGACACCATCACAGAGTTGCAGAAGCCCGACAAACTGTATCTTGACAACTCGAATCTTCTGTACGTCCTGTCCTCAATAACTCCACAAATCGGCACTGTCCGAGAGACTTTTTTTGCCAACCAGTTACTCTCTGCCGGACATAGAGTGGAGTATGCAGGCTACAAAAGCGGGGATTTCCGTATCGACAATCATTACGTGATTGAAGTAGGTGGAGCAGATAAAGGGTATGGCCAGATAGAGGGTATAGAGCATTCATACGTGGCTGCCGATGATATCGAGTCAGCTTTGGACCGGAAGATTCCACTATGGGCCTTCGGATTCCTATATTAAAGAGACGGTGGAAGAAAAATGATTTTATCTAATTCAATGAAACACCATCATTACATATTATCCCTCTTAATATCTAATAATAGCCCCTGCTATATCTAACAATAAATGTTAAATATGGCAGGGGTCTTAGTTTTTGTGTGCATAGCAGAGGGCTTGATTTAAGTTTTTAGTTTACCTTTGCCGGTGACAAATCGAAAACATTAAATCATCCCATTTATGAGACGCAAGAAAGACGACCATACGCTGACCAAGGCAGAGATGGAGATTATGAACATCCTCTGGGACGAAGGCAAAGCCATGAGCACGCATGCCATCATTGCCAAATACCCCGAACCGCATCCGGCCTACAGCACCATAGCCACCTTTATGAAGATACTCACCACGAAGGAGTTTGTCAGCTTCCGCAAGGGCGCTGAGGGCGACAAGACGTTCTACTTCTATCCGCAGATATCGCGTGCGGAGTACACGCGTAAGTTTATGAAGGAGGTCAAGGACTCTTTCTTTGGTGGCTCGTTCAAGTCGCTCATCAGCTTCTTCGCGAAAGAGGAAGAACTCACAGACGAAGAACTGCAAGAGATCATTTCGCTCATTACAGATAAAGAATAAACGACCATGATAGAATACATCTTCAAATCAACGGTCTCTTTGTCTCTGCTCTATAGCCTCTTTTTCGCTTTCCTGAGCCGCGAGACGTTCCATCGCTTCAACCGTGTGTGCCTGTTGCTCATCATGCTTGTCTCGCTGGTGTTGCCGTTCGTACACTTCACTGTCAGCCATCCCACCGTGGTGCAGGAGGCCGTCCAGATGCCAACCATCTATCTCCGGCAGATGCCCGTTGTCACCACATCTGTAGGGGATGGGATGGGGGAGAGGCTTCCTCTCACATGGGGCCAACTGCTCGCCTATGTGTATCTCGCAGGCGTGGGCATGATGCTGGTGCTTCTCTTGGTGCAGACCATCCGGCTGTGTCGCCTCATGAGGGGAGGATTGCGCCATACCGACAACCGAGGCAATACCATGATACTCAAGCCTTCCGCCCGTTCGCCATTCAGTCTTTTTCGCTGGATAGTGATGAGCGTGGACGACTACGAGCAGCACCGGCAGAGCATCCTCACCCACGAACAGGAGCATATCCGCCTGGGCCACACCTACGACTTGCTATTGCTGGAGGCTATGCGTATCTTCCAGTGGTTCAATCCCTTCATCTGGTTTCTCGGTCACGACCTGCGTGCCATCCACGAGTACGAGGCCGATGAGGCTGTCATCAAACAAGGCATCGATGCAAAACAATATCAACAACTTCTCGTCCTGAAGGCCGTGGGCAATCGTCTGCAGCCATTTGCCAACACCCTCGGACGGGGTTCACTCAAACAACGTATCATTATGATGTACCAAAAGAAATCCAACCGATGGATGATGCTCAAGGCATTGTTCGTCATTCCCACCATGGGCTTTGCCCTCTATGCCTTCGCCACACCCGAGGCCGTGCCCGAAATACATGACGTGCTGGAAAAGAAGGTCGTCCAGCCAAATAAAGCACAGGCAGCTCCCCAACCAAAAGAGGAGGAGCAGACCAAAGCAGTAGACCTTGCAACCCTCATAGAGAACGAAAGCGACTTCACCGTAGATTACAGTGAGGAGAAGCTTGATGAGTTTCCCGTATTGAAACTAAAGCCCGAAGATATCATCATTGTCAATGGTATAGAGTTTACAGTGAAAGAACTGTTGTCTCTCAAACCAGAGGACATCGACAATATCACAGCGATTAAGGACGAGGAGGCCAAGAAGAACCTCTTCAAGGGCATCGTGGGCGACCGCGAGGTCAAGGGTGACATCATCGCCATCGAGACACAAGCGTATGTGAAGGAGCATGGCAAGCAAAGCACGATTGGCATCATCAACAAAGAGGAAGAGCAACCCACAAACGAGGTCAAGGCTGGCGACCGTATCAAAGGTATGGTCGTTGAGTCACCGTCCGACGGCACTCCTCTCCCTGGCGTACTGATTTCGCAGGTTACAGCGGATGGCAAGGTGGTTGGCACTACCATCACCGACCTAAATGGTCACTTCGAGATGATTGTCAATGACCCACGGAACAAACTCGTGTTCACAAAAGATGGCTATCAGACAGTCCGTTCTGGTATGTCTCAGGACATGCGCGTCTTAATGATCAGCAGCGATTCTTCGTTGACTTCGTCGAGCTAAACCTTCTCAGTTGAATACATACAGAATTAGGTAATAAAAAGTATTTTCTATTTGAGCATGATGGTGCGGATGACGGTGGCTGCGGCTCCCACGGTGCCTGTGTGCTGAAGGTGGAAGCCGCCGAAGGTGTTGGGGTGGGGCATCGTGGTGCGGATGTGCTGCTCGGGGAGTTCGGGGTGACGGCTGTTGCTGATGCTGGCCGTGAGGGTGTCGCCCTCGGCTTGCAGACGTACGATGCATCCGGCACGGAAGAGGTCGCAGCGCTGGGCAGAGGTGACGGGACGTATGGTGCCGTGGTCGTATTCTACCAGGTACGTCTCGACAGCCTTGTCGTAGTCGGGCGTGCGGACGAAGCGCAGGCCATAGCCGGTGAGGGTGCGCGTGTCGAACTTGATGCAGATGTCCAGATACTGGGCGGTGGCCGAGCCGAAACCCTGTCCGGCCGACTTGCAGGGGTCGAGCTCCACGGTGCACGCCTGCCTGCGTGTGTCCTGCTCCTCGTGGCGTGGGGTGTACATCAGTCGCGCTCCGCGCTGTGTCTGCACCATGCCCCAGCAGCCCTCGGCTCCATCCACGCCCTCGGCATAGGCCCAGGCACTGCGTGTGGTGTCGGGTTGCCAAGAGTACTGCTGCGTGTCGCTGGGCTTGTGGCTGTCGATGGTCCATGCTCCGGGCACGATGCGGGGCTGCAAGGCCATGGGCATGGGAGGCAGGGCCACGGCGAGCGGTTCGGTGGGTGTAGGCACGTGCAGCGGCTGCCCGTTGAGCGTGCAGTCGGTCATGACGCACAGATGGCGCGGGTCGGGCCGTTTGTTCCACTCTATCTT
The DNA here is from genome assembly GCA_018064685.1 of Bacteroidales bacterium. GTDB lineage: Bacteria > Bacteroidota > Bacteroidia > Bacteroidales > Bacteroidaceae > Physcousia. The sequence continues at coordinate 16,457 of JAGHUS010000123.1, forward strand.
CAGGTTCGGGTCGTCGCTCGTCCATCGGCAACGCTCCATGCTGACGGGCCCGCTCACCTTGGTCAGATACTGCGTGCCTCTCACCTTGCTGTGCAGGTCGCAATCCACGAAGCGGGCTCCGCTGCCATGGGTGGAGTAGAAGGGCTTGCTGGAGTAGAAGGTGAGGCGGCAATGGCGATAGGTGGCTGTGGGGCAGAGTGCGTCGTCGGTACACTCGAGGTAGCAATGGTCGAAGTCGGCCTTGCGGGCACCCGAGAAGGGGCACAGATTGAGGCGCGAGATGAAGCGGCAGTTGGTGAGGCTGTAGTCGCCCCCATCGCAGATGACGAGCTGTGCCTGCACGATGGCTTCTTTGCGCTTGGGGCGGTTCAGTTCGGGACGAAGCGGATAGACGAGGTCGACGTTGCAGTAGTTGCCGAAGGTGATGCCCCGTGCCTCCACCTCGCTGCCGCTGAGGTGCAGCATGGTGAAGTTGCCGTTGGCACCCTGGGTGTGTCCGCGGTTGCAAGCCAGCACCACGTCCTCGGCACGTCCCGTCATGCCCGTCATCCTCACACGGTTCAGGCGCAGCTCCATGGCGAAGGGGGTGGACGAGGAGCCTCGTGGCTGCCGTATGTCGGGCGAGTCGGGATCGTCCATCCAGTAGACGCTGGGTTCGATGAAGATGTCTGTCCACAGCGAGTCATCGGCTTGCTGCTGGGCATAGCGAAGGGCATCGGCCACATGGGCGAAGGTGAAGGCATCGGCATTGGTGGCCATGGCGGGATTGACGTAGAGGCATCGCTCATGGCTCTGCAGGCTCATACCCTTGTAGGTGAAGGGCGTGCCGCTGTGGGCACGTGCCTTGCGCACGAAGGGTTGCAGGGAGGGTTCCTGACGTGCCATCTCGTCGAGCAGCAGCCGTGCCACGAGGCGCGAGCCAAGGGCGTTGAGGTGCGTGTCGTCCTGCTTGCCATCGGGGGCAAAGGCGAACTGGCCGGCCGGAACCCACATGAAGAGTTCCTTGGAACGCTCGGGACCGTAGCTCTCCACCAACCGGCGTGTGAGGGCGTGGGCATCGACATAGGGCACTGCCATCTCCCGGGCCACCTGCCCTGGCACCACGGCATACTCGCCGTGTGTATCGGTCAGCCGGTTGGCATTCTCTGCCTCAAACTTCCTCCTCACGATGGAGTTCATCAGTATGGGCTTGGCTCCCTTGCTGCGAGCCTCCTGCACGAAGCGGATGAGGTTGGCACGGAAGGTTGTCTGCGGGTCGGTGTGGCGGTCCTCCTTCGGCTTCTCGTCGTTATGTCCGAACTGGATGACCACATAGTCGCCCTTGTGCAGACGGCCGAGCACGGCATCCCATCGCCCCTCGTCGATGAAGCTCTTGCTGCTGCGGCCGTTCACGGCATGGTTCTCCACGCGTATGTCGCCTTGCAGCAGTTCGTCCAGCACCATGCCCCATCCGCGTTCCTGGTTCTCGTTGTCCAGCGGTTTGTTGGCCATGGTGGAGTCGCCAATCATGTAGATGGTCACCACGTGACGGTTGGCCATGAAGGAGCAGAATAGCAGTATGGTGGTGAGTGTGATGAGTAGTTTTTTCATGTTGAAGGGTTTGGAAGATTTGTTCTCATTCTATACCTCTGTCAGTAGAAAAGCCATGTAGAACGGCAGAGTTAGTAATGGCCCATTGCGCCCTACGTTGTAGTCGCCAAGCTTCAGGGCGTGATAGACGTGATACTTCTCGGTGTGTTTCAGCAGTGTCTGCATCGACTTTGCGTTTCCTGTGCGAGCCTTGCATTCCAGTGGTGTACATTCTCCGCGATAGCGCAACACGAAGTCAATCTCAATGCTGTCAGGCTTTTGATAATAATAAAGCTTGCGTCCCATCTTGCCCAAGATGTCTGCCATCACGTTCTCATAGATCGCACCCTTGAAACTTCCCAATCGTCCTTGCAGGATGTCCGATTGCGTGCCTTCGTCAAGCATGCTGATGAAAAGTCCTGTGTCGGCCATGTATATCTTGAAACAGTCTTGCAAAGCATTGCCACTCAATGGCAGCTCGGTGATGCTAAGGTTATGGCAGCGACGCACGATGCCTGCATCCTCTATCCATTGCAAACTACCCACATACTCCTTGCTCCTTCCGCCCTTGCGCACAACGGAATAGGTGAATTTCTTGTTGTCACGACTCAATTGTCGGGGAATGGATTCGAAACATTCGCGGATACGTGATTTGTCTTCCGAACGTGCATACTTCACCATGTCCACCTTGTACTCGTCGATAATGGCTCTTTGTACAGCCACCATTTGGTTGACATCATGTGTAGTGAGGAATGTACTAACGGCCTCAGGCATTCCTCCTACGATGACATACTCCAACAACAGTTGTCGCATTCGCTGATGTATGGCCTCGGGAACAGGAGACTCATCCTGCATGTATTGTTTCAGGAGGTCGATGACTGGTTGCTGTATCTGGTTGGCCCATAGCCATTCCTCAAAGTCCATTGGGTACATGTCAACAATGCTTTCAAAGCCCACCGGAACCGATGTAGCTTCCTCTTGTTTCTGTTGCTCCTCTGATTTGTAACCATTCACTCCCAACAACGACCCCGTACAGATGACATCGTATCGGCCGTCAAGTTTGAAGAATTTCAATGCGGCTCGGGCTTGTGGGCAGTCTTGTACCTCGTCCAGTATGAGACAAGTCTTTCCTGGTACAAATGTTACATCCGGAATGGCAGCTGTTATTGCCACCGTAAGATAATCTATCTTCAGCGAACCTTCGAAGAGAGCACGTAGTTCCTTTTGCTCATGGAAATCCATGTACACAACATGCTTGTAGTGCTTCTCTGCAAACGCTTTTACCGAGCTGGTCTTGCCACATTGGCGGCAACCTTTTATGACCAATGGCTTGTGATTGGGAGTTTCCTTCCATCGCAATAAGGTTTCTTCAATCTTACGTCGATACATAAATTATTGTGTTATAGTGTTTTGATTGCTGTACTAACACAAAATCGGGCGACTTTTTTGAGTTTTATCACACTTTTTCGGGCGACTTTTTGTGGCTAGACAACACTTTTTCGGGCGACTTTTGCTTGCAAAGTTACAATTTAATTCTGAAAACTCATCATAATTTTGTCTTTTTTCAGGTGTTTGCGTTGGAAATAATATGCAATCCGGAACACATGGTGACTTTTCGCATTTCGCTTATGCCAAAAAGGCATGTAGTTGCGAATGCAAATCTAACATCTAACATCTAACAATAAGATTTTGTGTGGGAATGGTTTGGCGGAATGAAGAAAAGGTTGTATCTTTGCCGTGGTAATAGCAAATCAATAAAAAGAATTGGATATGAATTTCAAGGAACTATGCGAGGCACGCTACAGCTGCCGTGCCTATCAGGACAAGCCCATCGAGGCAGAGAAGATTGAGTATATCAAGGAGTGTGTGCGTCTGGCACCCTCGGCCGTGAACCGCCAGCCATGGCGCTTCCTCTTCATCACCGATCCCGAGCAGCTCGCCGTGGTGAAGGCTTGCTACAAGCGCGACTGGATACAGCAGGCTCCCGCCATCGTGATGTGCCTGAAGAACGAGTCGGAGTGCTGGACACGCCGTTACGACAACCACAGCCATGCCGACATCGACATCGCCATCGCCACCGAGCACCTCTGTCTGGCTGCCACCGAACAGGGCCTTGGCAACTGCTGGGTGTGCAACTTCGACATCGACATGCTGCGCACCACCTTCCCCATCCCCGAAGGCTATGATCCTGCCGTGCTCATCCCCCTTGGCTATGCGGCCGACGAGAAGCCCGAGAAGGTGCGCAAACCGATGGAGGAAATCTTTTTTTAATTCATAATTCACAATTCATAATTCATAATTGGCTGCGCGATGACATTATTTAATTAAGAATTAAAAGAGAAGAAAGAAGAATTAGGCTGCGCGGTGACATTATTTAATTAAGAATTAAAAAGAGAAGAAAGAAGAATTAGTTGGCGCGAAGCCCACATCCTGCTTGGTGTTCTCCCTCGGGAAGTTAGGGGGGCTTATCCCCTGCCTTGGGCCGGGGTTAGGGGGGACGCTATCTGCGCAGTGTAATATCCGCAAAACCGCAAAACCGTAAAACCGCATAACCGTATGGAACAATATACATCGAAGATTATCGTATCGGCCAGTCAGACGGCTGAGGTAATGGGTTCGGGCAACATGCCCGTGCTGGCCACTCCTGCCCTTGTGGCCTTGATGGAGAATGCGGCCATGCTCGCGGCCCGTCCCCTCTTGCAAGAAGGCGAGACAACCGTGGGTGGCAGCATCAATGTGCAGCACCTGAAGCCTTCGCCCGTTGGGGCTGAGGTTGAGGCCACTGCTACACTGGTGCAACACGAGGGGCGTAAGTTTGTATTCAGCATCGAAGCCCGTCAGGGCGAGGTGCTGGTGGGCACGGCCGAGCATGTCCGATTCAGCGTGAACAGAGAGAGGTTTTTGGATAAACTCTAAGAGCTGATAACAGCATAAAAAACGATGCGCACAACCTGTGATAGGGCTGTGCGCATTGTTTTCTGTCCCGGTGACGGGTGTGAGGAGATGCTTATTGTATCACCTTCTTGCCGTTGGCAATATAGAATCCCTTGACAGGGCGGCTTTGCAGTACACGTCCGCAGAGGTCATAGAGCATGGTCGGGGTGGTCTTGGCAATGGTGTTTCCGATGCCATCGGTAAACTCTTGTATGCTCTTCACAGCCTTGAAGCCAAGACTGTTGAATACCTCGTTGTCCGTCAGCCAGTCATCCACATAGAGAGTGGCTTCGGCTACATCGTCCTTGCAGAATGCCTTCTCGCTGATTTCGGGCTCGCCATCGCAATAGATGACTACATTGCGGAAGGGCTTGTAGGCAGCTGTGTTCTCGGCTCCCTTGCTGCGGCATCCCTCTTCGGCCCAGTTGCTGAAGGCAAAGTCGCCGATGCTCTGTATGTTGCCAGTGAGCACTACGTCGGTCAGTGCGGCGCAACCGGCAAAGGTTCCTTCGAAGATGTGGCTGATGCCGCTTGCCGTCTGCAGCGAGGTGAGGGGTGCGTTCTGCATGCCCCATGCGTTGATGAAGGTCACGGGCATCTCCTCTTCCACTCCGTTGGGATGGATGGCATCGGGGATGACAAGTGCTGCGGGCATGGTGCTGGTATAGCCAGAGATGCCGGCATGCGTACCCTCTTCATTACCCTCGTCGTCGGCCAACCAGTAACTGTACTTCACTCCGTCGATGATGGCTTTTCGGTTGTTCTCGGGATTAGCACCGTCCAGAGGTTTCACCTCGGCAAAGCCAAGTGAGGTGTAGACCTCGTTGGCTTCCAGTCCGGGGAAGACGAAGAGTGTGGCACCGGCAATGTCTTCGGCATTGAAGGCATCGGCATCGATGACAGGAGGCTCGATGGCATAGATCATGAAGCCCTCGTCAAAGGTGCTCCAGCTGCGTGCACTGCCTTCCTCTGCCCAGGCCGAGAAGGCAAACTTGCCAATGCTGCTCAGATCTTCGGCCAGCAGTTCCACCTTCTTCAGTGCCCAGCACGAAGCGAAGCATCCTTCGGGAATCTGCTTTACGCCAGCGGGGATGCTGATGCTGTCAAGAGCTGTGTTGTGGAAAGCCCACGAGGCGATGCTGCCCAGATTGCTGCCTTCGGCGAAAGTCACGTCCTTCAAGTTGTAGCAGCCCGAGAAGGCAGAGCCTAGAATCTCGTATACGCTATTGGGGATGGTAACCTTGACCAGCGCAGTGTTGTTGGCAAACGCATTGGCATCGATGTAGGTGACGTGGTAGTCCTCCTCGTTGATGGTGATGACGTTGGGGATGTTTATCACACCTTCCTCCTCGGTGCCCACAGCCTTATGTCCGCTTATGAGTCCTGCTGTGTGGCTCTCGGGCCAGAGGGCGTATTCCAGTCCTTGGGCATCGGTGTAGTTCTGGTTGTCGTCGCCCTCGATGATGTCCTCTTCGTCATCGCCGATGGCCTCGCCCACGTATGTCACCGTGAAGTCGTCGGCATAGCAGTAACGCTCGGTGCTGCTGGCCACAGTGCCTAAGCCGAACTCTAGAACGTCCTTGGCATCGGTCGTCACGCTCCAAGTGCCATTCTCACCGGCCTTGATCAGTGTCTTCTTCTTGTTGGCCCATAGGAAGAAACCTTCCTGATTGGCATGTGCGCGACAGGTGATGGTGTAGCGGCCGTTGGGCACGGTGGCACCTGTCGAGATGATGTTACCCTCCTCGGCCGAAGCGTTCCAGAGTTCGAGGGTGTAGGTGCCCTGCACCACGTCAGCACTGGCCCACGACGAGATGTTGTTGGGCCACATGGTAGTCCATGACTGACCTTGTGTCCAACCTGTCAGATCGCCCGTCTCGAAATCCAGGTTCTGGAAGTAATCGCTGGTCTTGAAGTCACCCTCCTCGGTGCCTTCGCTCAGGAAACTGCTCAATACGCTTATAGGCGACACACCAGTGGGAGTGGTGATAAGGCTGTGGGTCGAGGCACTGCTGCACTTCCAGAATCCACGGTTGAAGGTGTAATCCCACACCGTCTGACTGTGGCCGGGACCGCATTCTTCGGGCATCCAGTAGTAGAGGCCTGTCACGTTGTCGTGTTTCTTCAGACGATTGGTCAGATCGCTCAGGAAGGAGTACTGTCCCACGGCTGTGTAAGGCCACGTCTGACTGAAGTCATACTTCGTGGTGTGTTGTCCTTCGTTATAGTAGCCGGTCTCCACAATCTGCACTTCCTTGTCGGGGAAGTCGCTCTTCAGTGTCGTCAGTACGGAACTGAGCGAGAGCAGGTCTCCATGTTCTGTGGGGTAGTAGGAGAGGCCAATGACATCGTAGTTTGTCATGCCTGCTGTGCGCAGGTGTTTGTAGAAGTTGTCGCTGTTGGCAGTCATGCCCGACAGTTCGGTGTGCAGCACTATCTTCACGCTGGTGCTGTCCTGCCCGCTTGCGTGGAAGGCCTTGTGCACGCCCTGTGCGGCATTGTCCAGTATGGCAGCTGTGCGAGGCCATGCCGAGTTGGTGGCGTAGGTGCTGTTCCATGTCGTGCAATAGCCTGCAGCCGTGTATTCGTTGGCGTTGGTGGGGTACTTTCCATCGGGCGTGTCCCACAGCAATCCATAGGTTATCTCATTGCCAATCTGCACGTAGTCGGGTTTCGCACCAGCCTCAATGAGCGCTTGCACCGTCTCGTGTGTGTAGGTGTATACGCTCTGGCAAAGTCCAGCGGTGCTGTGGTCGGTCCATGCTGCAGGAATGCGTTGGTTTCCGGGATCGGCCCATGTGTCGCTGTAGTGCAGATCGAGCAGGAATGTCATGCCGGCATCCTTGATGCGCTTGCCCAGCTTCTTGACGTAATCCAGGTCCTGGCACGTGCTCTTGTAGGCATCCTTTGAGGGGTCCACGAACAGACGAACACGTACAGCGTTCCATCCGCATTTCTCTTTCACATAGGTGATAAGGTCGCCGGTGGGCTGACCCTTGGCGTCGAGCCATTGGTCGCCAGCAGCCTCATAGGCAGGCACGAGCGAGAGGTCGCCACCCACCAGCTTGTCGGCATTTGCCGATGCTGCCCCTGCTGTGAGGAGCAGACTCAAGAGTAAAGTTTTCTTCATTGAATGTAGGTTTTCTGGTTTGATATAGTTGTTTGTATTAGATGTTATTTGTTGATGAGGAAGATGGCGGGCACCTTGCTCAGATCGGGCAGTTGCTGCTTTTTCCACTTCTCGATGGTGAGGGTGCGTATCCACTCATCGGGCGTGGTGATGCCTGCAGCGATGCACATGCGTGTCTGTGGGCGTAGAGAGGCCAGCAGTGATTGGAACATTTTCATGTTGCGGTAGGGCGTCTCGATGAAGAGCTGCGTCTGTCCCTCGTTCCATGCACGTGCCTCGAGCATCTTGAGTTTCTTGCTGCGGTCGGCGGGATCGACAGGCAGATAGCCGTTGAAGGCAAACGACTGTCCACCAAGGCCACTGCTCATTACAGCCAGTATCATGCTCGAAGGTCCCACAAGAGGGATGACCTGCAAGCCTTCACGTTGTGCGATGGCCACTACATCGGCACCCGGGTCGGCCACAGCTGGGCAGCCCGCCTCGCTGATGACTCCTATCGACTGCCCCTTGCGCAAGGGCTCCAGATACTGGCTGAACTGCTTGCTGTCGGCATGCTTGCCCATCTCCATGAACGTACTGTCGTCGATGGGAAACTCACGGTCTACCTTGCGCAGGAAGCGGCGAGCAGAACGGATGTCCTCCACGATGAAGTGGCGTATCTGCATGATGATGTCATGGTTGTACGAGGGTAAAACCTGCTCGATGGGCGTGTCGCCCAATGTTACGGGGATCAAGTATAATGCTTTCATATAATTCATAATTCACAATTCATAATTGACTTCGTCGAACTCTTCGACCTTCATAATTAGGCTGCGCGATGACATTATTTAATTAAGAATTAAAAGAGAAGAAAGAAGAATTAGGCTGCGCAGTCCTGCACAATTCATAATTCACAATTCATAATTCATAATTCATAATTAGGCTGCGCAGTCCTAAACGACAAATTTCCTCATTCCCAATTCCTAATTCCTAATTCCTAATTCCCAATTCCTAATTCCTAATTCCCAATTCCTAATTCCTAATTCCTAACTCCCAATTCTTCTCAAAACTGCACCGTGGCCATAAGGCCGCAGGCATCGGTGCCGAAGGTGGCAGGAGAGATGCTGAGGTCGGTGTTCTTGATGAACGGACGTGTGTAGATGAAGGCACAGCCTGCACCGATGGCGGCTCCACCCAGCACGTCCCACCAGTCGTGGCGCTTGGCGTGTACGCGTCCCCATGCCACATAGGTGGACACTGCATAGGCAGGCACACCCCATTTCCAACCATATCGGCGCATCAGAAACGAGGCTCCGTCGAAGGCTACGGCAGTGTGCGTGCTGGGGAAGGCGTGATGGCCCGTGCCATCGGGACGATCCTTCTTGATGCAGGCCTCAAGACCATAGTTTACAGCCAGTGTGGTGGCCGTGCTGAGTCCGAGTTGCAGGATGCCTTTCTTATCGTGCTCCACAATGGCCTTGACAAGGCCTGTTGCAGTGGGGGCAAGGCATAGTACATCCGTGCTTCGTTCCACAAACTTGCTTTGCGCGAATGTGGAGAGCGGAATGAGCAAGGCGAATAATGCCAAGAGTGCGTATTTGTGTTTTGACCGCTTATGTTCCAATTCTGATTTGTCGATCATGTGTTATCAATTCTTAATTCATAATAGGTTATGGATGTTCCCATTCTTAATCCTCCCCATTACGGGGGAGGTGGCGCGAAGCGACGGAGAGGGTCTGCTAGTGTTTCAGTATTCGTCGAGCGAGTCGACGTACTTCTTCAGTCGCCGGTAGAAGGGGTGGTGGCATAGTGTGTCGCTGTCGCCAATGATGATCAGTTTCATGCGGGCACGTGTGATGGCTACGTTCATTCGGCGAAGGTCGCGTAGGAAGCCTACCTGTCCGTCTTCGTTCGATCGCACCATAGAGATGACGATGACATCGCGTTCCTGACCTTGGAAACCGTCGACCGTGTTGATGCTGATGAGGCTGCGCAAGGGTTTGAAGAACTTGTTGCGATGGATGAGCTGCCGCAGCAACCGGACTTGTCCACGGTAGGGAGAGATGAGGCCTACGTCGATGCGGTCGTGCAGGATGCGGTCCTTGCCAATCTTCTCGAAGTACTGTTGCAGTACGCGCACCGTCAGTTCTGCCTCCTCTTCATTTACTCTCGTTGTGCCGTCTTCATTCTCTGTAAATTCTCCTTCACTATTTATCCACTCGATAGCTGTGTCCCAGTCTAATATGCCACGATACTTCACACTGGGGTGGCTCTCCAACTGTCCGTCGTAGAACTCGTGGTTGGGAAACTGCATGATGGCATCGCACATACGGTACTGCACTTTCAGCAGTGACACGCATCGAGGCTGGTTCTTCACGATATGCTCCATGAGCGTCTTGTCCAGTCCGCCCTTGATGGCATCGTTGCACTTGAGGGTGGGAGGTAACTGCTTGTGGTCGCCTGCCAGTATGAAACGGTTGGCCTTCGGTATGGCAATCCAGCATGCGGCCTCGAGTGCCTGTGCCGCCTCGTCGATGAAGAGAGTTCCGAAACGGCGTCCCATGAGAAGGCGGTTGGCACTGCCGGTGAGTGTGCAGGCAATGACACGTGCCTCGTTGAAGAGCTGCTCCTGTATGCTCAACTCCAGTTCCATGGCACGGTCCTTCAGTCGGCTCACCTTCTGTTGGAACGATTCGGTGCTGCCATGCTTGCGCTGGGCGTAAAGGTCGCGAATAGCCTTGCGTATGGCCCATAGCTGGCTGTATTGCGGGTGGCTCTCGAATCGGCGTTCGTACGTTTGTGACAACATACGGTCGGTGACTCGGGTAGGGTTACCGATACGCAGGACGTTTACTCCACGGTCGCACAGTTTCTCGGCTATCCAGTCCACCGCCATATTGCTCTGGGCGCACACCAGCACCTGTGTTTCGCGATGCAATGTCTCGTAGATGGCTTCGACAAGAGTTGTGGTCTTGCCCGTGCCTGGAGGGCCGTGTACTACTGCCACGTCCTTTGCCCACAGCACCTCGTTGACGGCTTGCTCCTGCGAGGGATTGAGCCATGGGAAGCGTGTGGGCAGGAAGGTGAACTTACTGATGGGGGCAGAGGTGTGGCAGATGTCACGCAGTTCGGCTAGTCGGTTGCCTTTTGCCTCGATGACACGATCCAAGGCTTCGAACATGAGGCGGTAGGTGGTCTCGTCGAGTGTGAGCTGGATGCCAAGGCGGTCGGCATTCTGCACCTGCACGAGTGCGTCTGACGAGGGTAGGGCAACGACCATTCTGTTGTCCTCCACATAGCCGACCTGTGCCTGAAACTTCATGTAGTGCAGCATGCCCGATGCATCCTCGGTAAAGAAGCAAACGGGCTTTCCCGGCTCGAAGTTATGCTCCTCGTCAAGGTTCTCGGTGCGGTTCAGCTCGATGACCTGTTGGTCGAGCGAGTTGTAATAGGCACGTCCCAAGCGCAGAGGAAACCAACATATGCCACGCTTCACCTTGCGTGGAATGCTTGTCGCCTCCATCTGTCGTTGAAACTCTTCACGTTCGTGGGCAAACTCCTTCTGCAGCAGTTGCCTTTGTTCTGCCAATGCTTGAATCATAGCTGCAAAGGTACGACAAATATTGCAATCCCTTGCATTTTTCAGGCACGAATTTCGCCTATACATTATTTATATTATAGAAATATGCCTTTGCGGTGAATTTCGAAGTGCGCAAATTCGCGTAAAACAACCTTGCAGGATGGCATACAGTGGGTAACGGCTTCTGTGGATGCGGCAAAATAGGTGCTGTAGACTTTGTCCCCGGCACAATATGGGTTTTCCTACAGCATATTAGGGGCATTCCCTTTGCATGTTACGAATGTTTTCCTTACCTTTGCAGCAGAAAAAAAACAAGTAAAGGATCTATGAACTCTAAATTTTTACGATTATGAAGAATATCTTACACAAAGTGATGATGACTGCAGCCATGCTGACTTTCACAACGATGATAAGCGCACAGCGTCCCGGTTCGGACTATACGGTAAAGGGCACTACGGTTCTATATTCTGGCAAGAACATCCCTTCGGCACAGGCCTCGTCGTTCGTCGATTTGGGCTACGGATATGCCAAGGATGCCTATAGCGTGTACTACAACGGACAGGTTCTGCCTTATGTCGATCCACAGGGATTCCACCTGAAAGGAAACGCTGGCGACATTCCCGGTAACGGCCAGGGACAGGATGGTGGACACGGACACTCTGGTGCCCAGAACAATGGCTACCAGTTAAACGTGGGACATGGCAATAATGGTGCGCCCAACAATGGTAACAACCAGGGGGGTGTTCATCTCAACCCAGGTGTTGGTCATGCCACCCCAGGTCATGGGCCTGGCAATCAGGGCGTCGGCCATGGCAACCGTCACTATCCCGCCTATATGGTATCTGGTTGGGAAGTGTATTACGAGGGACACAAGGTACAGGGTGCTACGGCTAGCTCGTTCAAGGATTTGGGCTTCGGATACGGAAAGGATGCCTTCAATGTGTACTATTTCGGCGAGAAAATAAAGGGTGCTAGTGGCAGCAGCTTCGAACTACTGGTCGATGGCTACAGCAAGGATGCCTTCAATGCTTATTATCGCGGACAGAAAATAAACGGCTCGAGTGGCAACAGCTTCAAGGTGCTGACCGATGGTTATAGCATGGATGCCTTCAACGCATATTATTTTGGCGAAAAGATAAGTGGTGCATCGGTTCATTCATTCCGGGTAGATGGTAATGGCTATGCTCACGATGCCTTCAACACCTACTATTACGGCAAGAAGGCTAGATAGACAAAATATCGTCTACGGGGGTGCTTCTCATATTGATTGTGGGAAGCACCCCTTTTTTTTCTTCATTTTTTGCGCAATGTATTGCTTAATACGAATATTATCATTATTTTTGCAGATGAAAACAAACTAGGTGTACCATGGCAAACTTAGCAGAATACATTGAGCGTATAGAGATTGATGCGTTGTGGAATGGTCGTCGACACATTATCTGGAACTTGCATCCCGGCATCAACATACTGAGTGGTGTGAATGGGGTGGGAAAGAGTACCATTCTGCACAAGGTGGTGAACAGGCTGCTTGAGATCAGCAAGGCCATACGCGAGACCTCCGACGTAAAGCTCACCTTCGGACCCAATGGGGGCGACAGTGTGCATTTCGATGTCATCCGCAGTTTCGATCGTCCCATGGTGAGGGGCGAGGTGATGAACCAGATTGTAGACATCAAGATTTCGTCGGAGTTGGATGTGCAGTTATACCTTCTTCAGCGTCGTTATCTTGACTATCAGGTGAATGCCAGCAACCGCATCGTAGACCTCTTTACCAAGGGCGTTTCTGACGCACAGCAGAAGGCGCAGGAGATAGCCGGAGAGAAGGCTCACTTCCAGGACATTGTGGACAGTCTTTTTGCAGAAACGGCCAAGAGCATAGACCGTAACAGCAACGAGATTTTCTTTATACAGAAAGAGGAGAGACTCTCACCCTACCAGTTGTCGAGCGGTGAGAAACAGATGCTCATCATCCTGCTCACCTGTCTGGTCGAGGACAAGCAACCCTACGTCTTGTTTATGGACGAACCAGAGATTAGCCTACACATCGACTGGCAGCAGAAGCTTGTAGGATTGGTGCACGACCTTAATCCGAATGCTCAAATCATACTTACCACACACTCACCAGCAGTGGTGATGGATGGTTGGGCCGACTGCGTAACTGATGTAGAGGATATTATTGTCAGTGATTAATTGTTTCCTGTTACGGTTTCACTCACAACCTCATAACCTCACAACCTCACAACCTCACAACCTCACAAAACTAGAATAACATTTATAACAATAATAAATAACAGATTATGGGATTATTAGATGGAAAGACCGCGCTGATTACTGGTGCGGCACGTGGTATCGGTAAGGCTATTGCCTTGAAGTTTGCTCAGGAAGGTGCTAACATCGCTTTCACTGACTTGGTTCTGAACGACGACATGGCCGCAGGTCTTGAGGCTACTCGTCAAGAGATCGAGGCCGTAGGTGTTACCTGTCGTGCTTATGCTGGTAATGCAGCAGACTTTGCTCAGACCGAGGAGACCGTTAAGAAGATCAAGGAGGATTTCGGCACTATCGATATTCTGGTTAACAACGCCGGTATCACCAAGGATGGTTTGATGCTGCGTATGTCCGAGGCTCAGTGGGACGCTGTTATCAACGTCAACTTGAAGAGCACCTTCAACTTCACTCACGCTTGTGTGCCCGTAATGATGCGTCAGAAGGGTGGCTCAATCATCAACATGGCCAGTGTGGTAGGTGTTCATGGTAATGCAGGTCAGGCTAACTATGCTGCCTCAAAGGCTGGTATGATTGCTTTGGCCAAGAGCGTTGCTCAGGAAATGGGTCCCAAGGGTATCCGTGCCAATGCCATTGCCCCTGGCTTCATCGAGACTGCCATGACTGCAGCTCTGCCCGATGAGGTACGCGAGGAGTGGAAGAAGAAGATTCCTTTGCGTCGTGGTGGTCAGGTCGAGGATATCGCCAACACTGCCCTCTACTTGGCTAGCGACCTGAGCAGCTATGTTAGCGGCCAGGTTATCCAGGTTGATGGCGGTATGAACATGTAATTTAGCTGAAGCTAAAAGTTAAAAGTTAATAGCTAAAAGCTAAAGGTTAAAAGTTAAACTGCCGACTTCTCTCCCCCTTTTCTTGGGGGGGGAGGAGTCTGATAGTTATTCGACTTACGTCTCATTAAGCTTCGCAGTCATAGAGTGAAAGTCTTATACGAAGATAATCATGTAATTATCGTATCCAAGAGTTCGGGAGAGATTGTCCAGGGCGACAAGACTGGCGACACCCCGCTCTCGGAGACGGTGAAGCAGTACATTGCCGAGCGATACAACAAGCCTGGCAATGTCTTTCTTGGTGTGGTGCACAGATTGGACCGTCCCGTCAGTGGGGTGGTGCTCTTTGCCCGTACCAGCAAGGCCTTGAGCCGACTGAGCGAGATGTTTCGTACGCGCGCAGTACGCAAGACGTATTGGGCTATTGTCACGGCACGTCCGGCCAGCGAGGAGGGGACACTGACACACTGGCTCACTCGCGACGAGAAGACAAACAAAGCCAGGGCCTATGACCGTGAAGTGCCAGGCAGCAAGAAGGCTGTGCTTGACTATCGGTTGATAGCTTCGTCGGAACGTTACTGGTTGCTCGAAGTAGAGCTTCACACTGGTCGCCATCATCAGATTCGCTGCCAGTTGAGCAAGATGGGCTGCCCCATAAAGGGAGACCTGAAATACGGTGCAGCACGCAGCAACCCCGATGGCAGCATCTCGCTGCACGCCCGACGCTTGCAGTTCGAGCATCCCGTGTCGAAGTTGCCCATCGACATAACGGCTCGGGTGCCGGAAGACAAGTTGTGGCAGTTTTTTGAAAAGTTTGATTCCTGAAAACCATACGTGAAGCAAGAACAAGACGATAGGATAGATCCACACACTGCCACCGAGCCTGAGCAGCTTGACGTGCAGAGCGAGCAGCCTCTTGACGTGCAGAGCGAGCAGCCTCTCGACGTACAGGGCGAGCAGCCTCTTGGCGTGCAGAGCGAGCAGCCTCTTGACGTACAGCCAGAGCCGCTTGACGAGGCAAATGTTGAGCAAGACAATGTGCAAGACAATGTGATGGATGATGAGCCTTCTGAGTCGGTCCGACAGAAGAAGGCTAAGAAGAAGCGTAGCCCTGTGTCACGCTTTTTGCGTTGTATATGCTGGCTTCTGTTCAGTCCTGTCATCCTCTTCGTTGTCCTCACCGCCCTGCTCTATGTGCCCTTCGTCCAGGACTGGCTTACAGGCATTGCCTGTGAGAAGCTGAGCGAGGAGACCGGTATGGATGTCAATGTGGAACGATTGCGTGTAAAGTTCCCGCTCGACATTGACTTGCAGGGTGTTAGCGTGCTGAACAAGCAAGACCATGCCGACACCTTGCTGGCCGTCAAGAGCTGTGTCGTAGACCTTGACCTGTCGCGCATCTTCAGTTGGAAGGTGGGCGTCGATGCCCTCGACCTGAACGACGTGGTGGTCGACTCGCACGACCTGATAGCCTCGCTGAAGTTGCGAGGAAGGCTGAAGGACTTCCACCTCGACGTGCACAATCTGGAGTTGAAGGAAAGCCGGGTCAACATCACCGCAGCGCGCCTTGACGACTGCGACCTCGACATAGCCTTGCAGGATACCACCATTATCGACACTACTACCAGCGAGCCCCTAATGTGGATGCTCAATTTCCGCGACATCGAACTCAAGAACACCCGTGTAGCCTTCCACACCGCCAACGATACGATGAATGTGCTGGCCGGTGTGAAAGCCATGACACTCGAGACCGGCTCTTTCGATTTGGGACACAACAAACTGTCGCTGAGCCGTTTCGAGCTTGAAGCCGACTCTGTGCTCTACGACATGAAGTACGAACCCAGACAGCGTGGTCTGGATGCCAGTCACTTGGCATTATACGACGTGCAGACCACGCTGCCTTGGTTGGAATTCGACCTTGATGCCACCCATCTCAGCACCTCGCTGGCCTCGTTAAAGGTAAGGGAGAAGGGTAGTGGACTGCAGTTGACGAATCTCAGTGCCGATGTGGAGTTGGACACTACAAGGTTGAAGGTGAGCAACGCCAAGTTGCAGACAGCCAGCAGTCAGCTCACAGCTTGGGCTGATATGGAGTGGACGGCATTCTCGTCTAGCGACCCCGGCCATCTTGATGCCGGCCTCTCGGCCCAGTTCAGTCGCGAAGACGTGCTGCGCTTTGCCGGCGAATACATGCCACGACAGCTCTCGGCGCAGTACCCCGACAAGATGCTCACCGCCGAGGTTGAGGTGGGTGGAAACTTGCGCCACGTCGATGTCAAGGCACTCCGCATTGTCATGCCCGGCATGATAGACGCCAAGGTGAGCGGTTCGGCAGGCAACCTCATAGACGGTGGAGCCCTGTCGGCCGACTTGACATGGGACATCCACACCCGCGACCTCTCGTTGGTGAAGCGCATTGCGGGCATCAGTGGTGTGAACCTGCCACCCATGGACATCAATGGCACAACCCAGATAAATGGGAAAAAATATCAGGCCGACATGCTGTTGCGCCAAGGACGTGGCGTGGCCAAGGTGAAGGGCCTTTTCAATGGCTCGAACAATACATATCAGGCCAATGCACGGCTCGATCAGTTTGTGCTGAGCAACTTCCTGTCCATGGATTCGGTATGCTCCATCACCGCAGTGGCCGACGTGAAGGGAAACGGCTTCGACGTCTTCTCTCGCCGCACCAATATTCGTGCCAAGCTGGATATGCCGAGGGCGCGATACGGTTCGGCCAACATTGGCAACCTCAATCTTACAGCCTTGCTGAATCAGGGCGATGGCGTGGTGAACTTCTACAGTGGCGGCGACCTTGTCAATGCCGATGGCTGTATCGAACTGTCATTGCGCGACCACAAAGTGGACAGTGCCGCCTTTGCCCTCGATGTCCGTGGTCTCGACCTCTACACGCTCGGCGTCACCAAGCGCCCCTTCAAGGCCTCGATGTCCATGCACATGTTGGGTAATACCAATCTGGCCGACCAACATTATGTCAAGGGCGATGTCAGTGCCATCCAGTTCGCTTTGGCCGATACCACGCTCTATCCTCGCGACATAGCCCTCGAGTCGCTCCTCACCCCCGACACCACCTACGCCTTCCTCTCGGCAGGCGACCTTCTCTTCAGTCTTAATTCGCCAGAAGGCCTGTCCACGCTGATTGGCAAGAGCACGGAGCTGGCCGACAGCATGGCACGGCAGGTAGAGCGCCGTGTCTTCGACCGTCAGCAGCTCATCTCGCTCATGCCCACTGCCGACCTCTGTGTGCAGAGCGGGCAGCGTAACCCGCTAGCCAACATCCTGGCCAAGATGTACAATATCACCTACCGTGAGTTCGACATCGACTTCCATTCCAATTCCACAACGGGCATGCATAGCGACGGCTACGTCTATTCCGTCAATCCCGGCTCCTTTGTGCTCGACACCATCACCTTCGCATTGCGTCAAGACACTACGGGCCTGAATCTCAATGCCCGAGTCTGCAACGGCAAGAAGAACCGCGGAGCCACGTTCGATTCGCGCCTCGACGCCATTGTCAATCCCGACAAGATGGCCCTCTCGCTCGTCTTCCTCGACGATCGCCGTCGCAAGGCCGTAGACCTTGGAGCCAACCTCTTGTTCAGTCCCGAGGCCTTGCGTCTGCAGCTCTCCACCCTGCATCCCATCCTTGCCTATCGCCACTTCACCGTCAACGACGATAACTTTGTCGAACTGCAGAAAGGCGGCCATCTCGATGCCGATCTGAACCTCCTTGCCGATGACGGCACCGGTCTCAAGCTCTACTCTACGCCCAACGACGATGCCGAGCAAGACCTCACCGCCTCGCTCAACCATTTCAATGTGGGCGAGCTGTGCAAGGTGCTGCCCTATATGCCCGACATATCGGGATTGCTGCATGGCGATGTCCACTTCGTCAAGACCGAGGATGTGTCCAGCTTCATGGCCGACCTCACCGTCGAGAACATGCACTACGAACAGTGTCCGATGGGCGATATCGGCGTGAATGCGGCCTACATGCCCAACGAGGACGGTTCGCACTACGTCGACGGCTTCCTCACTCAGGACGGCAACCAGGTACTCAGCTTCAACGGTCAGTACAGTTCGGAGGGCGCTACCGACAATGTCGATGCACAAGCCACCCTCGAGCAGTTCCCCGTATCGCTGGCCAACGGCTTTATGGGCGAGACGGTGCAGTTGGCAGGCTATCTGCAAGGCGAGATGAGCGTGACGGGTCCCACCTCGGCACTGGTCTTCGACGGCAAGATACACAACGAGTCGCTGCACATCATGTCGCCCCTCTACAGTTTCAATATGGCTGTCGACAACGACACCATCAACGTCTCGGGCAGCCGTATGTGGCTCAACAGGCTCATAGGTCGCACTACGGGTTCCGAGCCCCTCACCCTCGACGGCTCCATCGATTTCCGCAACCTCTCGCACATCCAGCTCGACCTCAGTGCCAATGCTCATAACTTCGAGCTCATCAATGCACGTCGCAATCGCAAGGCAGCGGCCTATGGCAAGGTCTTTGTCGACCTCGATGCCCATGCCAAGGGTTCTACCTCCAACCTAAATGTCTACGGCAATCTGGGCATTCTGGGCAATACCAATGTCACCTATGTGCTGCTCGATTCGCCCATCACGGTCGAGGATGAGATGTCCGACCTCGTCACTTTCTGCGACTTCAGCGACACACTCGAGGTGGACGAGGACGAGATCGTTCCTCCCAGCAACCTCAACATGAGCTTCAACATCAGCATCGACCAGGCAGCCATGGTCAACTGTCTGCTCAGCGAGGACGGTGTCAACTACGTGCGTGTCGAGGGTGGTGGCGACCTGCGCATGTACTACGACGATGCCCGCGGCATGCAGCTCTATGGCCGTTACAACATCTTGCAGGGAGCCATGACCTATTCGATGATGGTTGTCACGCTGAAAGACTGTTACATACAGAATGGCAGCTATGTGGAGTTCTCGGGCGACGTGGGCAATCCGCGTCTCAACATCAGCGCCACCGAGCGTGTCAACAGCAGCATCACCGAGAACGAGACGCCACGCTCAGTGGCCTTCGACGTGGGCTTGAAGGTGAGCCAGACACTCGACAATATGGGCTTGGAGTTCACCCTCGATGCCCCCGAAGACATGAATGTGCAGAACGAGATAGCACAGATGACGGCCGAGCAGCGAGGCCGAGTGGCTGTGACACTGATGGCAACGGGCATGTACCTTGTCGAGGGTGGAGCCAACTCGGGAGGCCTCAGCACCACCAATGCCCTCAACGCCTTCCTGCAGAGCCAGATAGCCCAGATTACGGGCAAGGCGCTCAACACCATCGACCTCAGTCTGGGTGTGGCCAACAACGCCACGGCAACGGGATCTACCACCACCGACTACAGTTTCCGCTTCGCCAAGCGTTTCTGGGGCAACCGCATCAGTCTGATTGTGGGCGGCAAGGTCAGCTCGGGCAGCGAGGCCGTCAACACCGGACAGAGCATCATCGACAACGTCAGCATCGAGTACCGTCTCGACAAGTCCGCAACCCGCTACGTCACCCTCTTCTACGACAACAGCAGCGAGTCGGTGCTCGAAGGCAAGATCATGGAGATGGGAGCCGGACTGGTGCTGCGTCGCAAGACCGACAAGCTGGGCGAGCTGTTTATTTTCAGGAAGAAGAAGACCCCACCCCTAACCCCCTAGAGCCCCCACCACTACCCCCGCCCCAAGGCGGGGAATAGAAAGGAGACAAGGACAGAATTCATAGTAGCCAACGAGCAGCCCTCAAAAAAACAGAGAGATGCATCGCGCTAGCCTAATTATGAATTATGCATTAAGAATTATGAATTATATCAGATATTATATATTGGTCATCCTGCTCGGCATCATCGTGCAGAGCTGCTCTACCACGGCTCATCTGCCCGATGACGAGGTGTTGTATACCGGCATCACCGACATATCCTTCGGACCCAAACCCCAGAAAGAGAAGAAGGGTGACGGCGAGGGAGTCATCACAGCCATCAACGATGCCTACGTCAATGTGGAACGAGTGCTGAGCGGAGAGGCTCTGCCACAGAAGGAACTCAGCATCGAGGATATGACCGAGTTTCAGCGTGACTCGCTCAAGGCCGAGAAGGTGATGATGGACGAGGCACTGAACACGGTGAAGGACGAGGTGACGGCCGTGCTGAGCATCGCGCCCAACAACTCACTCCTTGGCAGTGCCAAATACCGTTTCCCGTTGCCCGTCGGACTGTGGTTCTACAATGGCTTCGTAGGCAGCAAGACGAAGGTGGGGAAGTGGTTCTTCAACACCTTCTCGGCTACGCCCAAATACATCAGCACCGTCAACCCCTCGCTGCGCACCAAGGTGGCACAGAACGTGCTGCACAACTACGGCTACTTCCGTGGCGAGGTCAGTTACGACCTGTATATGCACAAACGCAATCCCAGGAAGGCCAAGGTGGGATACGTCGTGCTGCCTCACCAGCTCTACCGCCTCGACAGCATAGCCTATCTCGGTTTCTCGCCACAGGCCGACTCCCTGATCCGCGCCCAGCAACGCCGTTCGCTCATCCATCGTGGCGACCCCTTCACGGCTGCCTCGCTCGATGCCGAGCGTCAACGCCTCAACACCCTCTTTCGCAACAACGGCTATTACTACTGCCAGCCCAACCTCTTCACCTATCGTGCCGACACGCTGCAACGTCAGGACTGGGTGCAGTTGCAGGTTGTGCCGTCGCGCGAGTTGCCCGAAGTGGCCCGTCGCCGTTTCTACCTTCGCAATACCCGCATACACCTTGTCGATGCCCGTCGCGGACTTGTCGAGAACGACTCGGTGGGGCGTCGCGGCAATATCAGGATGTATTATGCCGCTAGGCATGAAGGCGACAAGCCAAGTGTGCGTTTCGGGGCACTGCGGCGTAACATCTTCCTCGAGAAGGGTACGCCATACAGGCAGGTACTCAGCAACCTGACACAGGAGAAGCTCAGCGAACTGGGCATCTTCTCGCAGGTCACCCTCGACTACACACCCATCGACACCACCTCTACGTGCGACTCGCTCGACGTCGACATCCATGCCGTGCTCGACAAGCCCTTCGATGCCGAGTTCAAGGCCAATGCCACCACCAAGAGTAACGGACTCGTAGGTCCGGGACTCAGTTTCGGCATGACACGCCGCAACGCTTTCCACCGTGCCGAAGCCCTCAACTTCCAGGTCTACGGCAACTACGAGTGGCAGACAGGGTCGAACATGCAGGATGCCTCGAGCAGCATCATGAACAGCTACGAGTACGGTACCTCGCTCAGCCTCGACTACCCCTACATCAAGCTTGGCAAGCTGGGCCGTAACTTCCTGCGTAACGGCATTACCAGCACCTCCTTCAAGCTCGAGGCCGACTGGCTGAACCGTGCCGGATACTTTGGCCGGGTGTCGTTCGGAGCCCGCGTCACGCTCAGCTATCGCCGCAAACCGCAGAAAGACGATTTCCGCGAAGGCAGCCACAAGCCCACCATCCGTCACGAGTTCACTCCCTTCCGTCTCGACTACGACGTGCAGCTACACTCCACCCAGGCCTTCGACAGCATCATGAATGCCAATCCCGCCCTCAACGTCAGTATGCGCAACCAGTTTGTACCCTCCATGCAGTATGTCATGTCCATGACCAGTCGCCGTGGCAGCCGTCATCCCGGCACCTTCACCCTCACCCTCAAAGAGGCGGGCAACGTGATGAGCGGACTCTATGCCTGCTTCGGCCAGAAGTTCAGCCAGCCCGACAAGCACCTCTTCGGTGTGCCTTTCGCTCAGTATGTCAAGGGTGTGGCCGAGTTTACCAAGGCCCATAATATAGGCAATGGCGGTGTGCAGTTGGCAGGTCGCGTCATGCTGGGTGCCATCTACAGCTACGGCAATGCCACCGTGGCCCCCTACAGCGACCTCTTCACCATTGGTGGCGCCAACAGCATCCGTGCCTTCTCTGTCCGCAGCATTGGTCCCGGTTCCTACCGTCCCGCCAATGGCCGTTTCAGCTACGTCGACCAGGTTGGCGACCTTAAGTTCGAGGCCAATGTCGAATGCCGTTTCCCCATTGTGGGCGACCTCGAAGGAGCCGCCTTTGTGGACTGTGGCAACGTGTGGCTGATGAAGAACAACGAGAACCACCCCGGTGGCGCCTTCTCGCTGCGCAACCTGGGCAAGGAGCTAGCCCTTGGCACTGGTCTGGGTCTTCGCTACGACCTCGACTTCCTCATCGTACGTTTCGATGTGGGTGTAGGCATCCATGCCCCCTACGACACAGGCAAGACGGGCTATTACAATATGACCCGCTTCGGCCGTTCGTTGGGCTACCATCTTGCCATCGGCTATCCATTCTGATTTTGCTGTTTTAGCCTATTATTTACAACTGCTAAACTGCTAAACTGCTAAACTGCGATAAATGGGGGGATGAGGCCGAAAAAATAGCGTGAAGATTTGAGTGAAGAAAATGGGTGTATCTTCACGCTAATCTTCACGCTAATTTTCGCTCATTACGTCGATAAGTGGCTTTATGAGGCTCGCAATCTTGTAATATCGCTTCTCTTTGGTAGTGTTCTGCGGCCATGCAGGAAAGTGCTGTTCTGGGGGATAGGAAATGTTGGCATGAGCAAAACTGTCCCTGCTTGCAATGGGTTTTCTGTTTGTCAACTTGTTGTTCTTTAGTGCGTTGACGAGTTGCGTGGGTGTAAGCCGCTTGCCCGCTTCGTCGCACAGCATGCAAATGGCAACCCAGTCGCTAGGTTTCATCTCTATGTCGCTCTCGGCAAGGCGGGTGATGACCTCGTCTAGCGTGGCCGTATCGTGGGTTGTGCGAAGCCTGCCAAGCAGCATCAATGAGTCGATGAACTCCAGTTCCTCGAAGGCACTGCGCAGATGTGTAACTGCCTC
>JAGHUS010000151.1 GCA_018064685.1 Bacteroidales bacterium
TGTTTATACTTGGGAACATTACGGTATCAATGCATCAATTTTGTAAAATATTAGCATTGATTATCAGCGTCTTATAAGATGGATTCTGGTTCAAGCGTGGAGAACTTACCTGTTGTTCATCCCACTTCAAGAGGCTCTCGCATTGCCCAATCCTGTAAAGATGAACAACGTCAGAGCCCACGCCGTATGAGGTCTCACTTCGCAACATGAGATACGCATATACGAAATATGTTGCACCCGTATGGGTACAATTATCCCTTGGTATAACCATGTGCGGCTGTGAAAAGTCACACCCGAGGACATCTACCGTTGCTTACTTTGACAGGATTTGAAATTTGCGAGATTTCTTGAAGTCAAAGACAAGCGTCAAGTAAACGCCTTTTCAATATGTCGTCGTCCTTTTGATTGCCCACCCATCCTCCACTGACGAAGGGAATCCTTGCCAGAGGCTCGGCGTGGACTCACAGGACGAGGAAAATGTAGCTTTTCGACTGCCCACGAGAGGCAAATCAAGTATACAATATTCCCAATTGCAAAAATAACACTTTTTTATTAAATAAAAGAAAGAAAATGAAAGAAACTGCTATTTATACCCTAAAAAATCTGATTTTATCTCTAAATGAATGTTAAAGCTTATCGTTTGGTGGAAAAAATTGTTTTTTTATTGGATTTTTGTGTAATATAACGCGAGAGCCATGTATAAAACTATCCATGTATGCTACTATCAACAGAGAATTTGAATTATAGGCTTAACTTATGGCAGAGTCGCACATAACTTATGTCCGACAGGAAGCATAATAGAAGACTCAAGCCAGGCTTAATAGAAGACCAAGGCTGATCGTCTATTAAAATCTAAATAAGGATAAACAGAGAGCTATCTCATCTTTATTAAAGAAATACAAAGACAATAGCAAGGTCTGGGAGAAGGAAAAATAAAAGCCCAACCATAAGGATGGGCAGTATAATTCGTAAATATAAATTGTATTATAATTGAATACAACTTATTGTACATCAAGAAACTGAGAGGGAGTCATTACCTTTACGGCAGTTGACGTTGTGAAGTCTTTCACATTGCGAGTTACAATGCAATCAGCTGAGACAAGTCGAGCAGAGTGATATTGCACCATATTTTCGAAATCAGATACGACATTAGACAAGGCCTCTGAGAGTACGAACTTATCAGTACTTGCAATGTTGCAAATCTGCATCAGTCCTCTCAAAATCTCATATCGCTGTTCAACGGTGTATGTCTTTCGTGTTATGTAGAAGAGGTTTACGAACGAAATAGGCGATACCCATATTTCAATTTTACCCTTGCAAGCCAAATCAAAGATATTGGCAGCATCCTGATAGGAATCTTGTCGTTCACAGTAGAAGTCAAGAAGAACATTAGTGTCAATCAATACTTTCATCCGAAACGTTCGTCCAAAGAATCCAACATTGCCGCCTTATCATCTATAGGAGCAAGGCGACGATACTTTGCCATCGATTGAACCCATGCAGAATGCTCTTCTGCTGGTGATGACACAGCAACAACCTCTTTAGAGTTCTGGCATGCGACAATCTGCTGTAACAAAAGGGTTGCCTGATTCTGCAACCATTCATTGACAGCCTCATTAGTCTTGAATGTAGGACGAACAGCCTCCACCAAAGCATCGTTCATTGTCAAACTAAAAGTGCACATGTTATTATCTTTAAATCTTTGTTCTTACTTTTCATCTGAGCGATTAGCGCCCTTTGGGCGCAAAGGTAATAAAATTTACTCTATTTTAGTCAATTGACGCACTCAAAATGCTGTTTTATATAGATTTTTAACCATTTTCGATGCTTCTGGATGTCAATTGTAGGGTAAATTTTTTTCTTTAGCACCCAAAATCGATATTTTGAGTGTTGTTCGTATGAAACTTCATTTCATCGTCGACGGTGTTTCTGCTACAGAACTTTTCGGTTTCTGCTGCAGAAAATTTTAGTTTCTGCTGCAGAAATTTTTAGTTTCTGTAGCAGAAAATCCCCAATGGATTCGTTTATGCTTGTTGCGACCCGACTTGCGCTCTGGGTCGATGATTATGGGTTGGGTACTTACATACCTGTATCCGTTGTTTGACTTCCACATCCGAAAAAACTTCAAAATGTGAAAAAAGACTTAATTGTATCATCTTTTTGTACTTTTTTTGAATTTAAAGTAAAAAAACGGCTTGCTTAAATCGATTTTTCATTGACTAAAATCGGCATACATGATACATTTGGACGGAAAATACTAGCAAATAAGCCTATTTGTATAGGGGACGGAATACGCGATTCTTTACTTAAATTACCGATAGAAATCGCCAACTCTTATTATTTTTCGTGGAAATGTATCAAATTCTAATACATTTCCACGGAATATCAATATATTTTTGTAACTATGCATCCAAAACGACAATATATGTTTGGGATGCGTCAGTTCTTCATTCTCGCTTTCTGTGCCTCGCCTGCGCCAGTACCTTTGTACTTACTCTGGGCAGTGTTGAAACGATAGACAAGATGGGCGTAGAAGGAGCGTGGATTGTGCTTGTCGGTACGCATCTTGCGAGCTCCGTAGAGTGTGATGTCTGTGTCTGCCCACTCGAACGGGTTGCTGGCATTCAGCGTACCGAGAAGTTTGTCCCTTAGGAAGGTGCACCTCACAGTGCACCTTATATGTTTCCTCGTAATCTACTTTGGGGAAGTTATTTCTGGGGGGAGTTATCGCTTCGCTCAAACCAGCTTCTTCCCGGTAAAGAGCAGGTGAGCCAGGTAGTACAGGTAGCAGTACGCACCCTGTATGCCTATCGTGAAGAGTATCGTCACAGCCTTCGACCGGCTCTCCAGTAGTACCATGAGCAGACCGATGGCGGGCACCACCAGCATGACGATGGCCAAGTTCTTCATGGTACCCTCGTAGACCATCAGCAGTCTGACTGCAACGATGACGAAGCACACCAGGTAGGCCAGCGAGGCTATCTCGTACAGGTCCGACAGCGTGCGTATCACCTTGTAGACGCCCGAGTCGCCCAGCAGCATCAGTACGGCTGCCAGAAGGCTGAGGCCTGCCACCACCACAGCCAATATAGCTGTGGCATTGAAGAGCTGAGGCATGACCGCCGACTGTCCGGCGAGTCCCTTGCGCAGCGAGAGGAAGACGCTTACCATGGCTATGCACGACAGTCCCGTCGAGGCTATGCTCAGGCCGTACCATATGCCGTTCAGGTGGAAGCCGCTCGTCCTGCTGATGAAGAGCAGCGCCACGGCAATCAGGGCTGCTGCCACGCCACCCCACATGAAGCGCGTGGTCTTGTCGTTCGCCGCATTGGGCAGATAGTCTATCTTCGGCTTGCTGACCGGCTGCTGAGGCTGTGCCTGCTGATACTGGGACTGTGCCTGCTGATACTGAGGCGGTACCTGCTGATACTGGGGCTGTGCCTGCTGGGGAACTGCCTGCTGATACTGAGGCTGTGCCTGCTGGGGAACTGCCTGCTGAGGCTGATACTGAGGCTGTTGGGGAGCTGCCTGCTGAGGCTGATACTGAGGCTGTTGGGGAACTGCCTGACGAGGCTGATACTGAGGCTGCTGGGGAACTGCCTGCTGAGGCTGTGCCTGTTCCACAGCTGCTCCACAGGAACCACAAAACTTGGCTTCAGGTGCTAATTCTGCACCACACATTGTACAAAAGGGCATAATAAGATGTATTTGTTGATTAATGATTCCTTACGAATAAGCCTCATCCGGTCTGCGCTTTTTGACGACTCTCGGCTCCGTATTGATCATTCCGGTCGCCGCCATCACCTTCTTGAAGGGCTGTACGGCAACGTCGAGGAGAACGTTGATCGCCACCCAGTAGTCCTCCAGGCTGTTGTCGTCATCCTTATCGGGTACGAGGATTGAGTAGAAGAGGCCTGTGTCGAATTTGCCGTCAGCCGCTTCATCCAAATTTCTCAACGCATCATACAGGGTGGGTATGATGCCCTGTACAGGATTTTTCTTCACGATGTCTTCCAGCTTGTCTATTACCAGTTCACGCAGTTGCTCGTCGGCTTTCATCTTTTCGCCGAACCAATTTGACAGGTTCTCTATGCGGTCCTTGCCAATCTTTTTTAGCTTGTCTCCGAGCAGTTTGCCTACGGTCTGCTTTGCCGACTCCTTGAACAGGTCGGTACAGCTGTTGAGCACTGCCAGCCAGAAGTCGCCTCGGTTCGACTCATCCTCGTCGAACCAATAGTGCTTGGCGGTGTTCAACCCCAGGAACACGGCTATGAGTCCGCCCAGCTTCTTCATATCCTGGGGTTCGCCCAGCCAGTTGGTCACCTCGTTGGTGATGATGCCGTTGCATATATCGAACAGCGTGTTCCATGCAGCCTCCTTGTCGTCGGAGGTGGGCACGAGCGGCTGTCCTTCGATGTATCGGCTTGTCAGCTCTCCTGCCAGGCTCTTGAGCAGCTGCAGATACGGACCGGCTATCAGCGCGCCCATGTCGCCGAAGTAGTACTTGAGCAGTATCTCCGTTGCCTGGTCGCCGGCATAGTTCAGCAGATGGCAGCATGCCAGGCCGCACGAGAGCCATGCCGCCTGCGTGTTGTACTTCTCTGCCTCCATGGTGTGGTACTGCACAGCTTCTTCCAGGAGGGCCCGGCTGAAGAGGTGTAGCTCGTTGGCAGAATAGAATCTGCGGGCCTTCCATGTTCTCTGTACGTTTGCTTCGCCCTGCAGATCGAACATGGTGATGATCTTCAGCAGCCTGTCGCACTCGTCGTCCCAGCTGGTCCTCGTGTACGGAACCAGGCCATAGAGCGCCATCGCTATGTTGCCCTCTACATACTCCTCCGAGTAGTCATCATACTCCACGACACCCTTCAGCGACTGTTCTGCCATGTACGGCTTGTCCTTCGCCGTCATGGCCAGGGTGGTCAGAGGTGTGAAGTCATAGGTGCCGCTCATATCCTCGATCTTGAATCTGAAGTCGCGCGCCAGACCTACCTCATATTCGCCCTGTCCCTTTATCTGACCTGCTTCCTTGAGCTTCTTCACGTAGCTTACGATGGCCGTCTTGCTGTCGGCGTTATATTCCGAGTAGTACACCCTCACTTTCGTGGGTATCCTCACTACTGTCGTCATGCCGAAGATTATTCTGTCCTTAGCGTTATCCGTTTCCACGTTGGCGTAGCCGTTGGTCGTCTTTTCCACCAGGAAGAACATGCCCTCCGGGTATTCGTATATCTTGAGCACGCCCGCTACCACGAGGCCGCCCTCAAACTCAACCTCCACAGTCACCTCCACTGGCTCGTAGTCAGCCTTCTTCCATTCCACGACCTGGGTTGCCGGCTTCTTCGTCTTGTTCTGTATCTGTAAGGTGAAGTAGCCTTCGTCGCCCGAGTCGCCCTCCATGGGCACAGGCTTCCCTGCCACCTCGTAGTCTGGGTGCGACAGCACGCGCACCTCCTTCGGATTGAAGACGGAGTCCACTCGCAAGTACGTCTCGTACACCCTGCCGTCGCCCAGTATCACGTTCATGTCTTCCACGACAAGGTTGGGCACTATGATGTCGAAGCGCATCGAGTAGGTATTGCTTGCCCCGTTGGCCGCCAGGGTGAAGTACACGTAGCATCCGTTCTTCAACTGCTCTGGTTTGAGTCCCGGCTTCACCTGTACGTCGGCAGCCTTGAATCCGCCCTTTAGCATGCGTATGTTGGTCACCACGACGTTATCCGATGCCGTTATCTGTATCAGCTGGGTCAGGTGGTCCAGCGGTATGTCCGTCACCTGGTCCTCCCCTCCGTACTCCACCTTCACTATCTTCGCGGCTATAGTCCGGGGGCAGTCGCCGGCTATCATCTTGTCGTCAAACTCCTTCATCATGCGCCATGCCAGGTTGGGGTTGTCGCCCCCGGGTTCATCCTCGTCGCCCTCGCCGTCGTCGCCGCCATCGTCGTCGTCCTTCTTGCTGAAGACCGCGGCACCGCCTCCACCTATCAGTATAGCGGTGGCTACAGCCGCAGGTATCTCCCAGCCTTGCAGATCTCCCGAGTCCACGTCGCCGCTCTCCATCTTCGGCTTGTCTATGGTTGTTATCTCACTGCCTTCTTCCTCTACGGTTATTTGCTTTGGTTCGTCGAAAGAGGTTTTGCATTGCAGGCGGAGCCAAAGTTTATCATAGTATTGTGTCTCCTCGTTGAGTTGAAGTGCTGTAAACTTAATACCATAGAAAGAGTTTTCTTTCATCTGGAAGCTGTAACTATAACTTCCTGCGTTTATCTGCTCTTTCTTGATGAAACCTTGGTCGGATGGACAATCTCGATCCCAGACACAGAAACTACCGATTTCGGCATTGGTGTTTAAATCTAACCGCATTTCGGCTCCGGGCTTCACATTGATGACATAGTCCATGCTTCCCGTGTCTGAGTGATCGTGTACTTTTTCCACTTCATAGACTCCATGCAGTGTATAGTCTATGTATATGCCGTTTTCATTTGTCAAACGGCCGCTAAGGTTTTTATTCTGTGCAACCGATGGTAGCGAGCACAGCAGCAGGATGGTGGCCATGAATACGCTGCGCTTGAATGTTACGTTCATCAGCCACGACCTGTCAGCCCTGGTGTGGGTTTCGGATGGGGGAGTGTATGTTTTCATTGTATAGCCGTTTGGATGATTTGCGGTTTTGTGTCGTGCAAATATAACCAACTTACACGAAACATCCAAATTTTTCCCGAAATATTTGATTGTTTTCAGATAAACACGTACATTTGCAAAAAAACATTACCTTACGCTTATCATAAACCCTCAACAAACGAATACCCCGTCATGCCATTTTGCATTATCTGTGGTGCCCAGATAGCACCCAACAACAGGTTCTGCCCCGCCTGTGGCGCGGCTGTCGAGCCCGACGAGGCACCTCAGGCAGCTCCTCAGCAAGCCCCCTACCAGGAGCATCCCTACCAGCAGCCTTATCAGCAGCCCATCCAACAGCCCTACCAGCAACCCTACCAAGAGCCTTATCAGCAGCCTGCTCAGCCCGTGTATCCGCAGACGCCTCCCCCGCCCCAGAACGTGGTCGTCGAGGCAGCCCCCGTCGAGGAGCCCGTCAACGTATGCAGCCAGTGTGGTGCCCAGTTGCAGCCCGGCACCAAGTTCTGCATGCATTGCGGCGGTCAGGCCTCGGTACGCATGGTACAGAACCTGCTCCACCACACCTTCAGGGCTCCCTCGCTACCGGGAGAGTTCAGCGTACCCATCGGCCAGGCGGCAACAGGCGGTCTGTCTGCCATGGGAATACTCTCCACCGGACTCCAGGCAGCCAGGTCGGCCACGCAGCAGGCAGGCCAGTCTGCCGCCAAGTCAGGCAAACAGAAGAAGTCCGCGTTCGACAGGTTCATGCAAAGCATCGGCAAGCGCTTCATCTGGGCAGCCATCTCAGCCGGCATCTCCTACGGCGGCTACTACGTCTACCAGCACAAGGACGAGATATGGGCCTGGATAACCGGCCTCTTCTCTTGACCCACCCCTTCCGTTCGGCTTGCCGCTCCGCAGCCTGCCTGCAGATGAACTCCTTTCAAAAGGTATCGTCCTTTAACTCCCCAAGCGACGGAGGAGCGATAACTCCTCTACCCCCATTAACTCCCCAAAAACAATAAAAAGACTCCCTAAGACAATGAAAAGACTCCCCATCGCCGCCGCAGCGGCATCCCTACTCCTCCTGGGCTCTTGCAGCCAGTCGTCCAAGCAGATGCAGGACAAGATAGACTCGCTCACCAACGTCGTACAGATGCAGGAGAGCCAGTTGCAGAACACCAACTCCTTCATCGACCTCATGAACGTCTCCATGGACAGCGTCCTCAATGCCGACGGACGCTTCATCGTGGGTGCCAACCAGGAGGGCGTACCCTCCAACGCTGCCAAGATGAAGGCCAACGTCGACGCCTATAGCGACATGCTCAACGCACAGCGCGAGCGCATCGCACAGCTCGAACAGCAGATTAAGGACAACAACGACGCCGCCAGCCAGAAGATGAAGACCATGATTGCCAAGATGAAGGCACAGATCGATGCCAAGGACGCCGAGATTGCCGTCCTGCGCGAGGAGATTGCCAACAACCGCCTCAACATCGCCGAGCTGGAGCGCGAGAACAGCAACCTGACGCAGAACGTCAACGTGCTCACCGCCCAGAACCGCATACAGCAGCAGCAGCTCGACTATGCCAACGCCAAGATGAGCACCGGCTACTACATCGTGGCGAGCAAGAAGGAGCTCAAGAACCTGGGCCTACTCAGCGGAGGCAACCTCCTCAAGAAGTCCAAGCTCGACCTCCGGGACGTCGACCTCTCCAACTTCAAGAAACTCAACATCCAGCGCGACAGGGTGATACAGATACCCGACAAGTCTGCCAAGGTACTCACACAGAACCCCACCGACAGCTACACCCTGCAGAGCAACAACGACGGCACCTGCACCCTCACCATCAACAACGCAGAACGATTCTGGAGCGTCAGCAACTACCTGGTCATCCAATACTAATCTCCTGGATGTACGAATTAGCTTTATGTCAATCCCACACAACAAGCAAATTGTACATTGTAAATTGTAAATTGTAAATTCCCTAACCGTTATGCCATACTGCAAGCATTGTGGTGCCGAAGTACCACTCAACGCCATGTTCTGCCGCAACTGCGGAAAACCCACGGTACACAACAAAACCGCAGCTCCCCAGCCCACACCAAGGCCAGCGGCTCCCCAGCCTGCACCCCAGCCCGCACCAAGGCCAGCGGCTCCACAGCACGCACCACACCCCCACCAAAGGCCAAAGGATACAAAAACGACACAACACCCCCACACTAAAAAAAAGAAAACAAAGAAACCACCAACAAACGAGAAAAGAA
>JAGHUS010000105.1 GCA_018064685.1 Bacteroidales bacterium
GGAGAATCGTTTTCGATGATTCGCTGCCTAAGTGGAACTATATTATCAAGTGCTCATAGATATGAGGAACTTTAGGAAGTTATTTTTTAATCATTACTTAACTCCGAAATACAAGCATATACATATGTAATGCCAGTGTATAAAAATCCTGTTGACGGACTATATTATGCTTATGATGACAATGACCTATACCAAATGATTTCAAATATCATAAAACCAATGAATGTTTCCCAGTTCATGAACTGGGGATTTTTCAGCGATTTAAATAAATCCAAAAAATGGTATGAAAACATATGGAACGAATTTATTTATTACACGTATGATAAAGACATAGAGGATCTTCCAGATTTTGATCGTCTTGAAACATTTATAAGCGAAACATGGAGTGTCCTTACAGATAAGGATTTCAAAATTACTGATAGTACATGGGATGCTGTAGCCACAAAGGGAATTAAGCTTGATTTCCACAACCCTTGCGATGCACTTATGGTTATAGGCCCTGGTCAGAATCAATACGTTTTAGGGTATAACGTTCTTTACAACATATTAGCACCCATTTTTAAATTATTATGGGATGAGATAATAACTGCTGATGAGCCTGCAAATGATTCTATTTCACTAGCATGGGAAAAATTTAATCAAGACTTTATTGTAGAGTTACTAACCGACGAAAAATATGCAGAAAAAATCATTAAAATCGTCTCAGATCCAGATAAAAGCATCCTCGAAAAATTCTTTTCCATAAATATAGTAGAGTTATTTAGTAAGTATTTTAGTTCCATTAATAAGAAAATTATCCAGGTAATAGGCGATGCTGCTTTAAAAAGAATCCTTAATAAATTAAGTGGCGATAGAGCAAAAGAATTATTCGGTGTATTAACAAAAGATATTGGTTATCCTAAGTACTACAAGATCGCACTTAAGGTAGGTGATATCTCAGGTGCTATAATCTTCCTGAATTACAAAGGAGTTGCCTTCCCTATGAATTTGGATTTTGATGATCCTGGCGGCATGCTGCCCGAAGTTGTGCCTGGGTTTGAGTTTAATTAGCAGATTACAGAGAACAGACGATGAAAAGAATTTTCAGACTTCTATACCTTCCAATCGTATGCCTTTCTATTATTGGTTGTAGCAGCGATGAAATGGTGAACGTACCGATACAGTACGTTCTGCACCTGGGGATGCCCGACAATAATACCACACGAGTGTCGATTGTGCCATACGGCATTGATGGAATGAAGAATAGATACAGATGGCAGGAGGACGACCTGTTTGACGTGTTTTATGTGGAGCATGAAGTAAACAAATATTACGCCCAGCCTGCAGTTGGAATTGACAGCATATCCGAAAATGGCCAATGCTGCAATATAAACTTGTCACTGAGGGAGCAGCCTAAGAGCAAACTGTCAATCTACGGTGTCACAGGAGCACCTATTAAATATAACGTTAACCGTGTCTGCATAGCTTTGAATCTGACACGTACCGATAAGCAGCAGCGTGTACCGATGTTTTTCAATGCAGCCGTAGAACCAGTCGATGGCTTGGGTCTGGTTATCTGTCATAGCCTAGTGGCCTACGAGGTGTTGCATGTCAAGAACCTTTCTAATCAGAAAATGGAGTTTAGACTTGCAGGCCCTGTTGCTGATAAACTGTGGTACTACGAGAATGCTGCTTACTATCTGCCAACACCAACAGCTTCGCCTATGTTGACAGATGAGAAATTTACCGAGAACACTATTTTTAGCGGCCCCGACATGCACAAACCAGACAAAATATATAATGCCAACCCAGGCGAGGAGGTACTGATTTATTCGTGGTATAGGCCCAACGAGGAAAAACTGAAGGATGTTTCTTTAGTTGCATTCGTCAATGGCGAGCGTGTGCAGACGTCCAACAAGCTCAGCTCAGACCTAAAAGTGGAAATCGGCAACGTCTATCACATGTACTGTGTATGGGATGGCCAAAAGTTTGCCTTTGGAAGAACATCTACGGATGAAGATGGCGAGAATGGTTTGATAGAAGGTGGTACTATTGGGTATCAATTGCCTGACGCATGGATCGATGGGAGTGGTGATAACTATGGTACTGAACGTGGTGAGGGCAACCTTAATGGCACTGGTAGTGGATACATATATTAATCAAAAAAGAATATAATTTTATCAATATGAAAAAGACTTTCTTATTCATGCTCACAGCTGTAGCACTTCTTGCAAGTTGTAATAGCGACGACCTTTTCTCTGCTGACAACATCATGGTACCCGAAGGTGGAGTAGTGGCCGAAGTCTGCGGTTATGATGCAACAGATGCTACGCGTGCGCAGTTTAGCTCCACGCTATCTGATTTCACATGGGTGAACGGCGACCAAATCGGTCTTCATCATCTAGGAACAGCGGCCGAGCAATGTTCTGCTTTCACCATTTTGGAGGGCGGAAAAAACAAAGCATCATTTGTCAACGATTATTTCTCGCTGAAAGCAAATACCTTATATTATGCGATCTTCCCTTATAACCGAGATTCAAAGGTCAAGTCATATCCGCTGGATTATGTGGGGCAGAAGCAGCTCACAAATGGGGGTACAGAACACATTGGGCAGCGCAACTATATGGCAGCAGAGTTCACGACGGACGATAATCGTAGTGCTTCGTTCACTTTTAGTAACATCAGTGCTATACTGCGTATTACATTCGTTGCACCCAAGGATGCAACCTACAAGCGTGTCCTTGTTGCATCGGATGGAACCAGCATTGTTCGTGAGGCAACATACGACATGACTACCCACGAGATTACGCCGACACGCCAATCCAGTGTCATCGCCCTCTTGTTGGATAACATCGAGATTAAGAAGGGTGACACCTTCACTGCAAACCTCTTAATGGCTCCTCAGAACTTGAGCGAAGCAAAGCTAACCATTACAGTGGAGTATACAGATGGAGGTACTTATGAGTTCACCTCGGCTGGTTATGGCATGGTTGCTGGGAAAATCTATACCATAGATGGTGACATGACTGGTGGAATAGTTCCTCACTTCGGTTGTCCTGATGATAATCACCCACATGCCATAGATCTTGGTATGCCCGATGGTACTTTGTGGTCATGTTGCAATCTAGGTGCACCGTATCCAATTGATCTTGGATTAAATCTTTCTTGGGGGCAGACGTATTTGGTTGAAAGATCTTTAACATATTGGTCAGACTATGAATTTATGCAGGAAGATAAGAATGATTACCGTTTCATAAATAAATATCAAATTGATGATAAACAATACGATGCTATATGGTATTCTGCAGATTCAACATTCATAGGTGATGGAAAGCATCATCTTGAACCCGAGGACGATGCTGCGACTGTGAACTTAGGTAAGGGATGGAGTATTCCGTCTATTAAGCAAGTTGATGATCTAAAGAATTATGCATATTGGACTATAATTCCTAATTACAGCAACTGTGGTGATAGGAAATTTGTCGTTTTCAAAAAGAAAGTATCAGGAAAATATAGCCTTTCCGATCCACATATTGTATTTCCTTTGACATCTCGCGCTATGGGATATTCAGGAGGAACTGATGGTACACTTTTCTGGACATCTGATATGATTGATCCGATTCACAAGCCGGGCAAATATATGACATCATCGGCATACGCTAGTGATGGAGATTATTATTCAAGAACGAATAGGATACAAGTACGCCCTGTTTATACCCAACAGAAGTAATAAAACTGCTATGTGCAATTTTTAACGATACAATCCCTCGGCTTGCAATTGTGTTATGATTGCAAGTTTTTGGGGGTATGTCCGCCTCTACGAATAATGTTTTTGTAATTTTGCTGCGTGAATGGCTTTTGCCAGAGTATATAGCGGCTTTTGCTAAAATAAAGATATGATGAGACGTATTGTGATGATGCTTTGCCTGGCTGTGCTGGGCTTGGCGGCTGGGGCTGAGGAACTGAAGCCCAGACTGGTGGTGATGACGGACATCGGGCCAGCCGATGTGGAGCCCGACGATAACGAGTCGGCAGTGAGGTTGTTGGCTTATGCCGACCGCTTCGAGATTGAGGCAATATGTACCACTATAGGCTGGAACTGCGACCCTTATCCCAAGGAGTGGGCGCAGTATCTGCATCGCGTGGTGGATGCCTACGAGCATGACGTGAAGAACCTGATGGTGCGCTCGAAGCAGAAGAAGTTCCGGGCGCTGCAGGACGAGCAGACCAAGCCGCAGCCTCTGGGCTACTGGCCCAGTGCGGAGTATATACGCAGCCGCTGCCTGATGGGAAGTGTGCGTGCCGGCTATGGTGTGATAGGCGAAGGCAATGACTCGGAGGGTAGCGAGATGCTTATCCGTCTGGCCCAGGAGCCCGACGAGCGCCCCATCTGGGTGACGTCGTGGGGAGGCAGCAACACACTGGCTCAGGCCATCTGGCGATACGGTCAGACGGCCACGAAGGAGCAGTTGAAGGCTTTCGTGCGTAAGTTCCGCATCTATACCATCACCGACCAGGACATGCAGTACTCCATGCGCATGAACCGTGCCTACAGCTCGCATATGTGGATGCGTCGTTCGTTTATGGACGACCTGCTTTTCATCTGGGACGAGTCGGCCTGGCTGAACCAGAACGAGCTGGGCAAGCAGAACTGGGCTAAGTATGCCGAGCAGATACAGGGTAAAGGCGAGATGGGAAAGGTGTACCCCACGTACAAATGGGGTGTGGAGGGTGACACACCGTCGTTTCTGCATCTCATGCCTAACGGACTGAACAATCCCGAAGACCCGACGCAGGTGGGGTGGGGTGGCTATCACACCTTCGCCCTGTGTGCCGACAGCACTACCTTTGCATGGACCAACTGGCAGGAGC
Organism: Bacteroidales bacterium; assembly: GCA_018064685.1. GTDB lineage: Bacteria > Bacteroidota > Bacteroidia > Bacteroidales > Bacteroidaceae > Physcousia. The sequence continues at coordinate 4,852 of JAGHUS010000105.1, forward strand.
CGGTGAAGCGCGTCTCCGACGGATACGAGAAGCATTTCTATCCCGACACGTTCAATGACTTTGCCGCTCGCATGGAGTGGGCCGACAAGGGAGCGGGCAACCGCAATCCGGTGGCGGTGGTGAACGGGCAGAAGGGTCTGGCACCCGTCGAGTTGACGGCAAAGGCCGGACAGATGGTGTATCTGGATGCATCGAAGTCGAGCGATCCGGATGGCGACAAGTTGTCGTTCAGCTGGTGGGTGCAGCAGGGGCAAGAGGCCGGTGATGCGCTGTCCATCCTGCACAAGGACACTGCCCGCCCGTCGTTCATGGTGCCCGAGCATGCCATGGGCAAGACCTTCCATATCATCTGCGAGGTGCACGACGACGGTCCGCACCATCTGGTGGCGTACCGACGTGTGATGGTGAAGGTGCTGTAGGGCGTTTGTCCTTGCTGACGACGATGGGGAAGCATCGTCGTCAGGTTTGTGCCGGTCACTTCTTCCACACGTGTACTATCTCGCCGATGTACATGACGTGCACGCCCAGGTTGTTCTTGTCGTACCATTCGCGCTGGCTCTGCGGCATCAGTTCCTTGTCGAAGGGGTGGGCGTAGAGCTTCTTGCACTCGATGGCCAGGTTGCCCTCCTTGTAGATGGGGTTGCCCAGTTCGGTGAACTCGGGCGTGAGCCCAGAGCCCTTCACCTTATCATCGTTTCGACCCGACACGCTGCCCATATAGCCCAGCTTCTGACGGTACTCGTCGGGGAAGGCGGTGACGGTGAAGTGTTCGTTGTCCTGCATGAACTGGTTGGTGTAGCGCGAGGTGGAGACGTAGACCGTCACGACGGGCTTGCCCCACAGTTCGCCCAGTCCGCCCCAGGCTATGGTCATCATGTTCATCTTGCCCTCCTTGCCGGCCGAGAGCAGCATCCAGTCTACGGCAAACATCTTCACGGCGTTGACGTCGATCTCGCTGGGTTCAATCTCTTTCCACTCGCTGGAGATCTTTGCGCTCTCCTGCTCTGCGCTTGTCGTCTCGCCCTTGGCAAAGGTGGTCAGTGCCGCGAGGGCCAGGACGGGGATGAGTAGTAATCTTTTCATGTTCAATATTTTAAGTTATTCTTCTGCGTTGAGGATGTCTATCAAGGCACGCACCTTCTGTGCGCACTCCGATGGGCTGTTGTGGAACTGTCGGCACTGCTCCAGCAGTCGGTCCAGCTCGGCTATCTTCTCAGGCTGCTCCCTATATTTCTCCTTCAGTATCTGCACTTTCTCGTACTGCTGTATGCCGGCAGCCAGACTCTCGAAGCGCACGCTGCTGCGGTTGCCAGGATAGTAGTTGTAGGTGTCGCCGCTGCCGAAGAGGAAGTAACGGCTGTCGGTGAGTGGATGGTCGTCCCAGTTCAGCCACGACCAGTGCAGATAGCCGTCGAGGTTGTTGGCTGCGGCATGGAGGGGCAGGAAGAGGGCCTCGGCGGGAGTGGAGCTGCTGAAGATGTTGGGCTCCGGCTCGGAGCAGCAGGTGTAGAAGGTGGTGACCATGCCATGCTGACGGCGGTACTGGCGGTCGGCATCGGTGAGGTGCCTTACATGCGAGGGCGACAGGCAGAGATCCTGCAGTTTGTCGACGAGCGATGCGTGGTAGTGGCCTGCCAATGCCATCTTGAAGCCCTGCTCGTGGGCTATGGCGTAGGCATTGAGCATGTCGGGCTCGCGCCGTTCGTCCATGGCGATGCATGTCTTGCCGAACCATCCCTTCTGCTCGAGATGCTGGCGGAAGGCCTTCAGAAAGTGCGTCCACAGTTCGCGGTACTCGGGTGTCGAGGTGGTGGTCTTGAGGTCGACGTCCTTGCCCTGCGCCTCGTCATAGTATCGGAACGTCATGTCCCAGGGCACCATCGAGTAGCAGTTTATCTGTTTGTCGATGCCGTATTCGGCACAAAGCTCGACGTAGCGGTCGAAGATGTCGTAGTTGTAGCTCCAGGTCCCGTCGGCATGCTTCGTGCTCTGCACCATGGGCTGGAACTTGTCGTGCGACTGTACGCCCCACGGTTCGTAGAACATGATGGTGCTCACCACCTTCTGTCCGGCCTCGGCCAGAGCCTTGATGTAGGGGCGCAGCTCGGCAATGTGTGCATCGCTCCAGGGCTTGAGGCCATAGTAGCGACTTACGGAATAAGGTTGCTGCCACAGGTCGAGGTGGAACTGCTGGTTGTGCGCCGTGGGCAGCACACTGCTGGTGACGTGCAGATGGATGGTGAGGGTTCTGAGCACTTCGCCCTGGGGGGTGAGCACTTCAAGGTGCGAGGTGTAGCGGCCAGGCTTGGCGCTGTGCGGCACACGTATGCTGCACCACACGGGGCGCGTCTCCATGGCCGGAAGAGGGCGCGGCTTGTCCTGATCGATGACGTCGGGCACAAGCCAGGGGCGCAGCGAGAAATCGTGGTTGCCGCAGGTCTTGTAGTCGTCGGTTATGACGTAGTTCAGGAAGCGGGCTTCACCCCAGGATGAGGTGCCGGCAGGAAAACTGCCGGACACTTGACGAGGGTGGGAGTGGGTGTTGCTGGTTGTGGCGTGGCGGGCGCTGGTGGTTGTGGCAAAGCGGTTATCGTCATCGTTATCGTTTTCGTCGTTGACAAATGGGGTGAGGCGTACGGTGAGGGTGCCTTGGTTGCTGTTGCTGAAGAGCACGGCCTGAAGGTTGACACGCTCGCCCCTCCAGCAACGGGTGGTAAGGGTGGTCTGGGCTTGTGTGTGTTCGGCTTGCGGCACTCGATGCAACGATGGGTGGGTGTCGATGGCTGTCCACCAGTAGGCATGTAGTCCGTTGCCTATGGCGTTCCACTCTGCCGCGTCGGGCTTGTCGCCCAGGCGTGGCTCGGGATAGTTCTCAATGCGACGCACCACCTTGTGCGATGGCTCTGCTACGGACATCGATTGTGCCCAGAGGCACAGTGTCGTCATGGCCCATAGGCCCATGAGTGTCAGTATCTTCTTGCTCATGCTCTTTATTTCTCGCTATGATATTGTGCTAAGTTCTTCGCATCCTACAATTTACGCAGTCGGATGGCGAAGCCGCCGCCACTGGCACTGCGGATGGTCAGTGTGGACTTGCTCGTCACCTTCTTCTGCGTTATCTGGTAGCTCTGCGGATTGTGTTCCCAGCTGGCATCCTTGCCGTCGGCATAGATGGTGGCTTCGTACTTCTCCCCCGGTGTGAGGAAGTCCAGCTTCAGTACCGAGGTGTGTCCGTTCTCGTCCACGCTCGACCCCACGTACCAGTCCTCCGAGTGCTTGTCCTTTCGTGCAATGGTCACGTAGTCGCCCGGCTCAGCCTCGAGATATACGCTCTGCTGCCAGTCCACCGGTACATCCTTGATGAACTGGAAGGCATCCATGTGTGCCTCGTAGTTCTCTTTCAGGTTATGACTCGCATTGTTTGCTGTTTGTCCCCATGCCAGCAAAGGCATTGCCAGTAGCAGCAGTAGGGCGGTTTGTAGGAAAGATGGTTGTTTCATAGCTTGGTTTTTCTTTGTTTTCTGCAAAGTTAATAATAAGTGGCCAAAGTGGCAAAGAAAAATCCTTTTAGTTTGTTCTCCAGGTCGAAAGTGACGTGCATCGGTACGAAAATGCGTGTAAAATGTGTTGATATGTAGCAAATACGCGCACAAACCTTAATTAGTGCGCACGTCATTCATTGCTGTTTACGAAAAAAGCAGTAATTTTGTAGCGGAATTTTTGAAAAACAGACAAATGATGAAAAGGCATTTCTTTTCTGTGCTATGCGTCATGGCTATGGCCATCGCACTGTCGGCATGCCAGTCGGCTCTAGAGACGAGGCTTATTGGTGTGGAGCGTGACGAAGATTACGACCAGAAGTTGGTGGTGAGCGAGGTGATGACGCACAACCTCACCACGATGCTGAATGGCGAGGGCAAACCCGCCGACTGGGTGGAGCTGCAGAACATCTCGGACGAAAGCATCTCGCTGAAGGGCTATATGCTCTATGCAGTGGACGACACTCAGCTGAGCGACAGCACATCGACTGCCAGTGCCGACAGTATTGTGGCAGAGAAGGCTGACAGCATGGCTGCGGAAGCTGCCGACAGCGTGCAGAAGGCTAGTTGTTGGACCTTCCCCGACTACGAACTGCCTGCCGGCGAACACGTGCTGGTGTTTGTGGGCAAGAAGGAGGACACGAAGGGACGCGTGCTGCAAGCCAGGCTGAAGCTGCCCGCCGATGGCGGATGTGTGAAGGTACTGACGCCCGACGGACTCGTGCTGGGCGAGATGACGTATGGCGACATGGACACCGACGAGTCGCTGCAGCGCACCGGCAACGGTTTGTTCGCGACCACCTTCCAGCCTACTCCGGGCTTTGCTAACGATGCTGCCGGTTGGGAGGCTTTTCTCTCGGCTCGCGAGAAGCAGTTCACCGATGCTTTGAAGATATGGGAGGTGAAGCCCAACGGATCGGCCGACGAACAATGGGTGGAGGTGAAGAACACCTCGAATGCCGAGATAAGCCTGAAGGACTACACACTGACGAACAAGGCTAAGGAGCTGGACAAGTGGCAGTTCCCCGATGTAAAGCTGGCTCCCGGTGCACTGTACAGTGTCCGCACGGTGGGCAAGCGTCGTGCAGGCAGGAATGCCGAACTCGTCCCCTTCAAGATGAGCGACAAGGAGGCTGTGCTGCTGGTCAAGGGTGGTGTCATCGTCGATGCCGTGAGTGCTCGTGGCACGCTGCGTGACTGCACACGCGGACGTGTGGCCGACAAGCAGGGACTGTTCTATTTCGACACTCCCACCCAGAACGCCGAGAACACGTCAAAGGCCTACCGTGGCATTGCACCTGTGCCCACACTGAGCAAGAAGGCGGGTGTATACAAGGAGAAGGAGATGAGCGTGGAGATAAAAGCAGAAGGCCGCAAGGTGCACTATACCACCGACGGCAGTCTGCCCACCACCGGTTCGAAGCTGTACGACGGTCCCGTCAAGCTGACCAAGTCCACCACCTTGCGCTGTCTGGCCGAGGGCGATGACAACACGATGCATTCCGACGTTGTCACCAGCACATTCCTGCTGGGCGAGGAGCACACACTGGCCGTGCTGCACATCACCATGCGTCATGCCGACCTCTTCGACCCCAGTGTCGGCATCTTTGTCGAGGGCAATCATCCCGCCGACATCCACACGGTGGGAGGTGACATACAGGAGAACCGTAATGCCAACTACTTCCAGAAATGGGTGAAACCTGCTCATGCCGAGTTCTTCGACGGCAAGGAAGGCTTCTCGGTAGACTGCGGTATTAAGATCTTTGGTGCCGGCTCGCGTGCACTGCCCAAGAAGAGCTTCTCGCTGAAGTTCGACCCGACGTACGGTCCGTCGAGTGTGAAGTATGACTTCTTTGGCGACGGTCGGCCCTTGGAACTCGAGGACATTGTCATTCGCTGTGGTTCGGACGACCAGGTGGGCGTGATGATGCGCGACGAGTTCTTCACCAGTCTGATGCAGGCCGAGTCTCCCACCATACTGACGCAGCTCTACCGTCCCGTGGCCATGTACATCAACGGCGAGTACTGGGGACTGTACTATCTGCGCGAAAAGATTGACCGTCACTTCGTGGGACGCAAGTTGGGCGTGTCGGACGACAGCGTGAGCATCCTGCGAGCTCAGGTGCCTGAACTGGGAACGAAGGACGAGTTCTATGCTCTGCACGAGTATCTGGCTTCGCACGATTGCAAGTCGGCCGAGACATACAAGTACATGGACGAGCACGTCAGTCTGACGAGTCTCATCGACGGCAAGATTGGCCGCTTGTATTGTGGCGACACCGATATATATAATGTGCGCCAGGTGAAGGCCAAGGACAAGGACGGTGACCAGAAGTGGTACTGGATATTCTACGACGTGGACAATGCATGGTTCGTCTTCAAGTCGCCCGCATTCTATCTGCGCATCAACAGTGGCTACAACGGTTCGCAGCCCACAGCCTTCTGCAACACCATCATCGACCGCATGCTGGCCAACCCGCAGTTCCGCGATCTCTTCCTGCAGCGCTTGTCGCATCACATGAAGCACACCTTCTCGATCGACAATCTGCACAAGCGCTTCGATGCGCTGACCGAGACCATTCGTCCCGAGATGAAGCGAAACTGCGAGCGCTGGCCCGACATCATGTCGTACGACAGTTGGGAGGGCCGCGTCAAAGCCTTCCGAGAGAAGTTTGACGAGCGTGGAAAGACCATGCTGGACGGCATCAAGCAGGAGATTGGCATCACGGCAGAGGAGTGTAAGAAGTATGGGTTGTAAGTAAGAAAAAAGACTCTTCCCGGCCTCTGCATTTCTGCTAGATAGCTTGTTTGGTTAGGGATATCTCTACGGAAATGTAGAGTTGAATTGTTGCGCGAAAAAAGAAAAGTGAGCCGTTTTTAGCAGAAAAGCGTGGTTAATACGAAAAAAGAGTGGAAAAGTTTTGTCGGATTAACAGAAAACCGTAACTTTGCAATCAGAATTAAGACGTAGCAGTAACTGAGCTGTAAATGCTAAGACCCTATGTGCTCGCAGCCTTCTATAAAAAGAAGAAACTCGGTGTTACGCATTCTTAGGGCATAAAAAAGCATCTCATTTCCTGAGATGCTTTTTATTTTTCGATTCCTTCTTTTTGGTGTTCAAGGATTTGGTGTCTACTAGCGGCTGACCTTGTGGTGGTACAGACATTCCATATTGAATCTTGGCGTGGCTCTTGAACCTAACCCCAACAGTTAACTTTACTGTTCCAAGATCTTCTCTTTGATTTGTTAGTACAAGCATCTCTTGGAATTTGGATTGATTCTTTGTGCCCACTTTTGTTTTTGTTACAGCATATTTCCTTGCCTCTTTGATTATTTGTTCAAAATTCAATACGGCCTTAGTGGAAACATAGCTTTTGGCCGAGTGGGCTGTGGCTTCATCCATGAAACTGTGGTTAATAATAATGAATTCATCCAGGTCAGAGTTGAAAATCTTTGATTCGGGATGATTTTCATGCCATTTCTTAATATGTTCAAAGATAATATTTCGCCTTATTTTTTCTGCGTCATGTCCAGAAATTGGAACTCCATCTTTATCAAGAATTAGGTCGTCTACAGTTTTTGAATTGTCTATTTCGCATACACAAAGCAATGGATCTTTCGCAAAGCTATAGTTCAAACTCCACTCTATTCCAATCAAGACAAATTCAAACTGTGTATCCATTTCATTTCTCCTTCAAGGTCTTGGTCTTTATCATATTTGCTTTTTCCTTCTCCCTTTTTGGCACCCCTACATCTTCACGCTTACCTTCTTGCCATTGTAGCTTACGGTGCGTGTGGTGCCGTTGGGCAGCTTCACGGTGAACTGGCGCTGCTGCTGCATGCCGGGGAATGAGCCTTGGCGCTGGCCGATGGTCAGGGTCTGGGCCTTGTTGTTCCATGTCAGTTCGATGGTGCTGCGTGCTCCCTGCTCGTACTGATAGCCGTCGCCCTCGTCCTCGTAGAGTGTGAAGGTGCTGTTGGCACCGGGATAGACGGCGATGGTCAGTTCCTTCCAGTCGGCAATGTCGGTATGCTCGACAGCCTTAGTGCAGAGAGGCACGATGCTGCCGCTGCGCACGAAGAGAGGCATCTTGCCGATGGGAGCGTCGACGCTGCACTTCTGTCCGGCTGTGAAACGCTCGCCCGTGTAGTAGTTATACCACACGCCCTCGGTCTCCTTGCCACCGTCCTTGTTTGTGAAGGCAGGCAGGTACACCTCGTAGCTCTTCTTCTGCGACCAGTCTACGCTGAAGCCCTCCTGATACAGGCTCTTCTTCTTGTTGTCCCAGCCCGAGATGGGGTCGGTGGTGTTGGCTGTCTCGGGGGTGTAGAGAGCGTTGACCACGGGACAAACGAGGAAGGCGGGTCCGAACATATACTCGCGGTTGTTGTCCCACACGTTCTTGTCCTGGGGGAAGTCCATCATTAGGGCACGCATGAACGAGTCGTCGTTCTGGCTCACCTGCCAGCTCTGACTGTAGATGTAAGGCATGATCTGGTAACGCAGTTTGATGGCGTCGAGCAGAGCATCGTAGATGGGTTCGCCGGGCTTGCCATAGTGGTATATTTCGCGATAGACCTCGGTGCCGTGGCTTCGCATCATGGGACAGAATGTTCCGAACTGCATCCAGCGCACATAGAGCTCCTGATACAGCGGATTGTGGCAGGCCGATGTAGCGTCGCCGTACGACTTGTTATACGATCCGGCAAAGAAACCGCCCAGGTCGGTGTTGACGTTGGGATTGGCCGTGAGCGTGTAGTTCAGGCAGATGGGCACCTGCTTGCGGAAGCTGTCCCACGACGAACTGACGTCGCCGCTCCATGTGTTGGCACCCGTGCGCTGCTGTCCGGCAAAGTAACTGCGCGTGAGGATGAAGACGCGGTGAGCGGGGTCCTCGGCACGCTGCTTCTGATAGATACCCTCGACGGTGCAGAGCGGGAAGGCGTTGCGCACCGAGCGGTATGAACCCATGAAGTCCTTGCCCGTAGCGGGGTCGGTGATAGGCTTCACCTCGTCCAGGTCGCTCTCCTTGTACGAGTGATGGTCGGGGTCGGTAGAGTCCATCCACCAGGCGTCGATGCCCGCATCCTTCAGTCGCTTCAGGTTCTGCCAGTAGATGTCACGCGCCTCCTGGCTGAAGGGGTCGTAGCAGAGAACGCCGCTGGGATAGTCCATGCGTGGTGGCCAGTCGGGCAGACCGCTCTGTGGCCATGTCTCGAAGCTATAGAGCAGACCCTTCTCCTTCAGTTCGCGGAAGGCCTTGGTCTGCGGACCGAAGCTGGCCCAGATGCTGATGCTCATGTGCTTGCCCAGTCCGTGTACGTGGTCTATCATGCGGCGGTAGTCGCGGAAGTCATCGTTGAGGAACTCCATGGCGTTCCACAGATAGTTGTTGCCCCAGTACTGCCAGTCCTGGATGATGCCGTCGAGGGGCACACCCGTCTTGTGGTACGTGTCGACAACATCCAGCAGTTCCTTGCTCGTCTTGTATCGCTCGCGACTCTGGTGGAAGCCGTATGTCCACAAGGGCAGCATAGGCACCTTGCCCGACAGCTGTCGCATCTCCTTGATAACGCCGTCGGCATTGCCGCCGTACATGAAGTAGTAGTCCACCTTCGTGCCCACCTGCGATTCCAGGCTCACGCCGCTCTTGTCGTCGTCAATCCGTGTGGGCGAGTAGTTATCCCAATACACGCCGTATCCCTTGATGCTCTGCCAGAAGTTGGAGTAGTCCTCCAGATTCGACTGCACCATCAGTCGGTGTTCGCCGCGTTGCGACATCTTCTCGTTCTGCAGCAGGCCCAGTCCGTAGATGGGCTCATCCTGCTCGATGGCGAAGGTCTGCTTCACCTTGTAGCGGCCCTTGTCGGGGCCCTCGTTGATGGCCGTGAAGGCGTTCTCGCCCTCCTGCATCAGCACGTTGCCCTTGGTGTCGAGGAATGTCACGCGGTTCATTGCGTTTTCCACCTTCACCACCAGTTCGCTCGTGGTGTAGGTCGTCACGCTTCCCTGTGTCTTGGTGCTGACCTTGACGCTCTGTGGCTTGGCGGTCACTACCAGCGAGAGGCCGGTCTCCTTACTGGTGTCTGGCGCGTTCTTCACCACTCGTACGGTGCGTGGCGTGAAGAATGTCACCTCTTGTGCACACATCTGCTGCGCGAAGGCTAGCAAGATGGCATTGATAAGAATCTTCTTCATTTACTTGTAGTTATTTTGTTTTTTGTTATTTCGAGGGTATGATGCCTGGCGTTTTGCGTCGCTTGGCACGACAATGGATTCTTGCAGGCTTGACAATTCTGTCAGAGAATGTTACTTCAGCACCTTCTTGCCTCCGACGATGTAGATGCCCTTCGGCAGAGACGATGCAGATGTCTTCGACAGCTTGCGGCCGCTGAGGTCGTAGATGCTCTCCTTGTCGTTGCTAGTGCTAGCCTGGCTGTTCTGCAGCTGCTGTATGCCCGTCTCGTCGTTGTCCATGCTGGCACTGTTGATGCGCACGAACAGGAACTGGCGTGTGTCGGCATCGGCTGTGCTGCCGTAGTTGTAGAGGCCGAGTGTGGTGCCGGCTGCCGAGGTGCCACCGTTGAGGTCCCACGCACGCTTGCCGTCGTTGTGCCACATGATGCGCGAGAAGATACCGTCCACCTTGTCGATGTCGAACAGTTCGCTCTTGACCGTAGCGTTGGCTGTTAGCGTCAGACCGTACGACGTGCTGCCAGTAGCGTACTTGCCCAGTCCGTTGCGCAGGCGCCAGCTGCCGTTGGCATCCTTGACCGGTGTCCACTGCTGTGCCGGGTCGCTGGGGTTGATGTTCACCAGTTTGATGGTCGAGCCCGCTACGCCCACAGCCTGTACGCTGTTGCTCTGCGGAATGATGAGATAGGTATCGCCGTCCACCAGTTCGTCGCTATGCTCTACGCGTGTGCGTACGGGAATTAATAAGGTGGTGATGCTCATCTGGGGCAGTGCCACGGTGAGTGTGCTGTCGGTCTGTGCCTTCACCACCAGGCTTGCAGCAAGGCTCTTTAGCGACTCCGAGTCGCTGGTGCGCCACACCTTTATGTCGCCATTGATTCTTGCCATGGGCAGGCTGATGTTGTGCTGTGCCTCGGTGCTGTTGTTCAGCAGCACTACGCTCAGCGTGTCGGCCGTGGGGTTGATGGCGGCCAGCGACTGCTCGTTCAGACTCGTCACGAAGGTGTAGCCTGCGGGTATGAAGCGTGTCACCTGCTGGCGCACGTAGTAGTTCTTCACCTTGCTGGCATTGGCGTCGGCAAAGCTGCCGCGCACGAAGCACCACTGGTCGTTGGCCTCCTCCATATACTGCCAGTCTATCCATGCCTCGGGACAGATGTATCGCACATCGTCAAACAGGCGCTGCGACATGGTCAGGTTGCCGGCGATGCCGCTGCCTCCCGATCCCGTCTCGCTCATCCAGCACATCTTGCCGTTGGCACGAGCCAGCGAGCCGTACTGGCTGCGCGCTGCGTTGCTGGCGCCGTAGGTGTGGGTGTTGAACTGTCCCACCTCCTTGGCTATGCCGTCGCTTAGCATCTTGCGCATCGAGCCCAGTCCGTCCATCACGCTCGTCTCGTCGCTGGCGCTGATCACTGTGTTCAGTCCGCTGGCCTTCAGCTTCGGAGCCAGCACCTTCAGGAAGGCCACCTCGCTGTCCACGTCGAAGTGGCAACCCTCCTGTGCACCGCTCTGGTGCCAGTAGCCTGTCATGGCCTCGTTGAAGGGCTCGAGTGTCTTGAACTCTATGCCGTACACATCTTTGTAGTGCTTGCACACGGTCACCAGATAATCGGCAAAGTCCTCGTAGTAGTCCTTCTTCAGATTATCCTTTCCTCCCTCGGCATTTCCCGCTACGCAACCGCTCACGGTCATCCACCATGGGGCGCTGTTCGAGAAAGCCTCGAAGATGGCATCCGGACGCTTCTCCTTGATCTTCAGCATTATCTTGCGCTGTGCCGCATCGCGGTTCCACAGATATTCGCCTCCGCGCTCGTCCTGGAATCCCTCCATCTCGGCGCGCAGACCCTTTCCGCCGCCCATGTGGTGTTGTGTGCAGTTGCTCCAGGCGGGATCGTCTCCACCACCGATGTTATAGCGGAAGATGTTCCAATTCAGTCCGGTGGGACTCACCATCCAGTCCACCATCTGGTCAATCTTCTTGTCCGTCCACTTGCCCACCTGTCCGGCCCACCAGCACAGGCTCACGCCCCAGCCTTCGTTTGTCTGTCGGGGTGCGTCGAGCACGATGGGGTAGGACACCACGTTGGTCGGAATCTTATAGTTAGGCACGTCGGCCAGCAGCCACTGGTGCTTCATGTCCGATCCCGACTTGTCCGAGAAGGCATTAGCCCCCGCATCGTTGCTGTCTGTGCCCAGATAGGCGTTCGTCTTCATGTTCTTCAGTCGTATGTACTCGCCGTTGCCAGCCTCCACCTTGTAGTGTGCATTCGACAGTGTCGAGTCGGGCAGGAAGTACGTGCTCCATCCGTTGGCCGTTCCCAGGCTCAGGTACAGTGTCTCCTGGCCTGATCTGTCCAGCGCGATGATATACGAACCGTCGCTCTGCTTCGCGAAGCGCAGTTTCTTGACCGATGTGTCGGTGTTCTTCTTCAGCTGTGCACGGTCCTCGCTGCCCAACGCCAGCACGTTGCCACTACTGTGTATGATGTAGTGTGCGCCAGCCTGTGCCCAGATGCCGACGCTCGTCATTATGCCCAGCAGGGCACTTGCCAGTAATCTCTTTTTCATTGTATTTAGTCTGAATTCAAAATCCATCGTCGTTCCACTCCTCGTAGTCGTTCCTGTTGGTCCGCTCCATCTGTTCCCGCACTTCTTTTGTTGTACTGTCTATCACCCCCTCATAGCCCGTCAATGCCGCGAAGGGTGCAAACTGCGCAGCGCGGTCACGCATGGACATTTGCGGATGGTTCTTCGACACGTGATGTGGCAGATTTATGATGTCGTCGTAGTTCAAGGTAAATGGTTTTTCTATGCGCAAAGATAATAATAATATGTGATTTAATCAAATATATTTGGTAAATCGCTGCCGAAGCGTTAATTTTGTGCTACAAATTGATACATAAATGATAAAAATAGCATTTTTTGATATCGACGGCACATTGGTGTCGTTTCGCACCCACCGCATTCCCGATTCCACCCTTCAGGCTGTGCACAGCATACGCCAACAGGGCGTCAAGGTGTTCATTGCCACGGGTCGTCCCATGCCCTTCATCGACAATCTGGGCGAACTGGAGTACGACGGCATCATGTCCGTGAACGGCGCCTGCAGCATGTTGCGCGACGGTACCGTCATCCATCGTCAGTGCGTCAGCAAGGACGACATACAGCGTTTTGTCGACTACAGCGAGTCACACCCCATACCCGTGCTCTTTGCCACCAACGAAGAGGTGTTCAGTGCCAATGGCGAAGCCATAGCCGAGAGCGAGTGTGTGCGCGAGGTGATGCAGCTGCTCAACATCGACACGCCGCCCGTGCGCCCTTTGCGCGAAGCCCTCGACCGTGACATTCTGCAGGTCATAGCCTTCTTCACCCAGGACGAGGAACCCACGCTGCTGGGTCAGGTGCTGCGCGACTGCACCGCCAACCGCTGGCATCCAGCCTTTGCCGACTGCATCGTGCGTGGCATCAACAAGGCTGTAGGCATTGACCACATCTGCCGTCATTTTGGTTTCGACATCTCCGAGACCATAGCTTTTGGCGACGGAGGCAATGACATCGAGATGCTGCAACATGCGGGCATCGGGGTGGCCATGGGCAATGCCACCGACGAGGTCAAGGCCTACGCCGACTACGTAACGGTGAGCGTGGACGAAGACGGAATAGCGAAAGCGCTAAGACAATTCATAATTCATAATTAGAGTTTCCCACACTTGAAAAGTAATGTAATTATTCATTAAAGTTTCCCACCTTTTGGCATTTGCCAGTAAATTACTTAAAATGAGCAATGAATAATGAAGGTCGAAGAGCTCGACGAAGTCAATAATGAACAATGT
>JAGHUS010000149.1 GCA_018064685.1 Bacteroidales bacterium
CATGTACCTCAGGGTACACCGTACGTGTACCGCACAGAAAGTGCTAGAGCAATAAAAAAATGCTGCTAGGCGATCCAGACAATTGTGCTGCACGATGTTAGTGCAAGACTAGTGGAAGTGAAAAGGGGGTCTTCCACTAAAAAAGGCTATGTCGTTGTTATCCTCCTTTATGCTAGCCTTATGCGGAATGCATCGTCGGTGACTATCTCGCCATCGTCGCTCATCTCCTTGATGGCGGTTCGTGCTATGTCGGGGTCCAGGCTGTCCAGATTGAGCATGAAGGGGTGTATGCTGCCGGCTTCTGCTATCTGACGTTTCAGTTCTGCTTTGGCCTGGGATAGCTGTTGCTGGTATTGTTCCTCTTTGTCGTCGTGCTTGCCTGTGAGCAGTGACGTGATCTTCTTGAACAGGGTGGTGGAGGGTGCTTCGGCGGTCTGCCTCTCCATACAGATGTCGCACTGCTGGCAGTCGGCTTTAGCTTCCTCGCCAAAGTATTGCAGGAGGTAGCGGTTGCGGCATTGGTCGTCCTGGGTGAGGTATTCGATCATGGCATCAATACGATGCTGGAGGACGTCGCGACGGTCTTCGTACACCTCCCTTGAGAAGCGGATGTATTCGTTGGCCCGCCTCTCGCGGGTGAAGGTGATATGGGGTATGTTCTTGCGTGGGATGTAGGTGACGATGCGGCGCTGGGAGAGTGACTTGAGCTGGTTGTAGACCTGCTCGGTGGTGAGGCCCGTGGCGTGTGAGATGTATGCCTCGTCGATGGGTACGGGTTTGACGAAGAGTCCGGCAAAGCGGCGGAAGAGGGTCTGCAGGATGAGGTCGGTGTTGCGGTCGGTGTACTGCAGGTGGTACAGCTCCTCGCGTGTGTGGTTGATCATCAGTCGGCTGGTGCCCTCGTCGGCATCGCTGTATTCGATGTAGCCTGCCTTGGTGAGGAGGCGTAGGGCGCTCTCGACCTGTGTGGGGAAGTGGTGGAACTTATGGCAGAAGTCTGTGAGGTTGAACTCGCGACGCATGCCCATGCCGAAGCCGACGGCTATCTGCAGATAGCAGCACACCTCGAGATAGATGGTGCGTATGTCCTCCTTGTCGGGGTAGGCCTCGTTGACACGTTTGCGCAGGGTCTTGATGTCCTGTGCGTTGTAGAGCAGGATGGCCTTGGAGGGTAGTCCGTCGCGCCCGGCACGTCCTGCCTCCTGGAAATAGGACTCGATGGAGTCGGGCACGCCGAGGTGCAGGACCAGACGGACGTCGGGCTTGTCGATGCCCATACCGAAGGCGTTGGTGGCCACCATGATGCGCACCTTGTCCTTCTGCCAGTTCTGCTGGCGTATGTCCTTCTCGATGTCGCTGAGTCCGGCATGATAGTAGGTGGCGGAGTAGCCCCATTGCTGTAGCAGTTCGGAGAAGTCCTTGGTGTTCTGCCTGTTGCGCGAGTAGATGATGGCCGACCCCTGGTTGTCGCGCAGCAGGCGGCGGATGGCCTCGTTCTTGTCGTCGGCCTGCTGTACGATGTAGGAGAGGTTCTGACGCTCGAAGCTCATGTGGAAGACATTCTCGTGCTTGAATTCGAGCTGTGCCTGTATGTCCTTGATGACGGGTGGTGTGGCAGTGGCGGTGAGTGCCAGGATGGGTGCCTGGGGCACCATCTTGCGTATGTCCTTAATGCGTAGATAGCTCTGACGGAAGTCGTAGCCCCACTGCGAGATGCAGTGTGCCTCGTCGACGCAGATGAAGCTGACGTGCATGTGCGAGAGCTTGACCTGAAAGAACTCGCTGGAGATGCGCTCGGGCGAGATGTAGAGCAGTTTGTAGTCGCCGTAGATGCAGTTGTTGAGTTGTGTGAGCACCTTGTCGTGCGTCATGCCCATGTGTATGCAGGTGGCTTTGATGCCTTTCATGCGAAGGTGCTCGACCTGGTCCTTCATGAGGGCGATGAGGGGTGTGATGACGATGCATATTCCCTCGCATGCCAGTGCGGGCACCTGGAAGGTGATGCTCTTGCCGCCACCGGTGGGCATAAGGCCCAGTGTGTCGCGACCGGCACAGATGCTGTCGATGATTTCCCGCTGTATGCCTCGGAAATCATCGTAGCCCCAGTATTGCTGGAGGATGGCGCGATAGTCGGTGGTGAGAGTCTGCATGGGCGATAGATAAAGTATCAGGCCGCTTCGCTGTGTATTGCGGAGCGGCCTTTAAGTTATTCAGTAGGACGTATGTCAACGATCTGTAACTGCACTTCACCTCGCTTGTGTGTGTTCTCCTCGATGGTGTAGGCGATGCCGAAGGAGTGCTTGCTCTTGATGAAGCGTACCTGCGAACTCTGTCCGAAGGCAATGCCGTTCATGACGTTGTTGCTCTTGTTGTCCACCAGTTCCAGCTTGATGTGCTCCTGCTCGCGTCCCACCACCTTGCTCGTTCCGTAGTCGTAGACCTGCGTAGAGCAGAAGATGGGTTTGGGGTTGCTGGGACCGTATGGGTAGAAGCGCTTCAGGTCGTTGAAGAACTTGCGGTTGATGTCCTTGAAGTCGATGGTGCTTTCAATGTCGAGCTGCGCGCTTATCTGCTCCTTGGTGATGTGCTCCTCGACATAGGCCTCGAAGCGGCGCTTGAATTCGGGTATGTGCTCGACTTTGAGCGATAGTCCTGCGGCATAGGTATGGCCGCCAAAGTTTTCCAGAATGTCTCGACAACTCTCAATAGCCTTGTAGATGTCGAAACCACTTACTGAACGTGCCGAACCGGTGGCGATGTCGTCGGTGCGTGTGAGCACCACGGCGGGACGGAAATATATCTCGGTGAGGCGTGATGCCACGATGCCGATGAGGCCACGGTGCCACTCCTCGTTGTAGATGACGATGGAGTGAGGTTCGTGCTGATGGTCGATGCCCTCCACGATCTTGTTGGCCTGCTCGGTCATGCTCTTGTCCAGGTCCTTGCGCTGCTCGTTGAAGTCGTTGATCTGCTCGGCCTTGCGATGGGCTGCAATGGGGTCCTTCTCGATGAGCAGTGACACGGCCAGGTTGCCGTTCTGCATACGTCCTGAGGCGTTGATGCGTGGGCCTATCTTGAAGATGATGTCGTTCATCATTATCTCCTTCTCGCCCAAACCGCATATGTCGAGTATGGCCTTGACGCCCACGCTGGGGTTGTTGTTGAGCTGGCGCAGTCCGTGATAGGCCAGGATGCGGTTTTCGCCCAGAATGGGCACGATGTCGGATGCAATGCTGATGGCGCAGAGGTCGAGCATCGGGATGAGCTGGTTGAACTCGATGCCGTTGTCCATGGCAAAGGCCTGCATGAACTTGAAGCCGACGCCGCAACCCGAGAGGTCGGTGTAGGGATAGGTGGCATCGGCGCGCTTGGCATTCAGGATGGCCACGGCGGGAGGCAGCACACTGTCGGGCACGTGGTGGTCGCAGATGATGAAGTCGATGCCGAGCGACTTGGCATAGCCTATCTCCTCGATGGCCTTGATGCCGCAGTCGAGCACGATGATGAGCTTCACGCCCGTCTCGTGGGCATAGTCCACACCCTTGTGTGAAACACCGTATCCCTCCTCGTTGCGGTCGGGGATATAGTAATCCACATTAGAGTAGAACTGCTGCAAGAACTTGTAAACCAATGCTACGGCCGTACAGCCGTCGACGTCGTAGTCGCCATATATGAGGATGCGTTCCTTCTTGCCCAGTGCGTCGTTGAGGCGGTCGACGGCCTTCCGCATGTCGCGAAACAGGAAGGGGTCGAGCAGCTCGTTGAGTTGTGGGCGGAAGAAGTGTTTGGCCTCCTGTGCACTGTTGACGCCTCGGCGCATGAGCAGCCAACCCAGTATGGGGTTGATGCCCAGCTCATGTGCCAGCGCCTTTGCGTTTTCTTTCTGTTCTTCAGTAGGTGGTTGGTATTTCCACTGATAGTTCATCAGATGCCGAGCTTCTTACGGATGTCCTTGGGAATGGCATTCTTGTTTACCATGAAGTCCATGGTCTTGGCCACGATGAAGTTCTTGGACATGTACCAGATGCCCTTGTAGTCGCCAGCCTCGCCCCATGAGTTCTTGACCATGTAGTACTCGCGGCCGTTCTGGTCCTTGGCGATACCGTAGATGAGCATGCCGTGGTCGTCGGTCAGTTCCCAGTTGTCATACTCCTGCTGGCGCATCTCCTGTGTGGGAGTCTTCTCGGCAGCGTTGATGCCCAGGTCGGCCACCTTGCGTGCCTTCTCCTCCTTCGAGAGGCCCAGCCAGCGGTCCATGTCGGTACCAGCCACGGTGGGAGTGCCCTCGGCGTCGTAGAGCAGTGCCAGGCCCTGACGGGTGAAGCCCTTGTCAGAGACGTCGCCGCCCCATGCTACGGTGTAGCCGTTGCGCACAGCGCTGTCGATGACGCGTGCCATCTCGTCGATGGGCAGGTTCCATGAACCGGGCTGGCGCCAGTTGTCCTGCACCTCAACGGCAAACTGCTCGTAGAAGGGGTGATGGGTGTAGCTGGTGATGGTTACGTAGTCGTTCCAGTCCAAGCCGAGGCTTGCAGCGAAGGTCTTGGGAGTGTACTCCTTACCCTCGTACTTGAAGGTCTCGGGGCACTTGCCCAGATAGGCATCGAGGATGCCCTGGAAACCGTTCTTCCAGGTGGGAGAGATGGTCTTGGCCTTGCTGGTGGCAACAGCCTCGACGTAGGGAGTCATCACAGAGAAGAACTCGCTGAAGTTGTTGAGCGTGTCGCCATACATGGTGCCGGGCAGAGGCATAGCGTCCTCGGGGCAGATGCCGTAGTTCTTCAGCACGTACAGCACGTCGTAGGCAGCACCGCCCTCGCTGAACTGTGCGTCGCCGTGCATGCGTACGACGGTTGTGGCACGGTCCATGTAGTTCTTGTTGCAGACGAACATCTCGCAGAGGTCGTAGGTCTTGCCGCTCTTCTTCAGAATCTCTGCCTCGAAGTAAGACAGGGTAGAGTAGTTCCAGCAGGTACCCGACTTAGCCTGGTTCTTGATGCTGGTGATGGGGTTCTCGACGATGGTGGTGAAGACGGGCTTTGAGTTGTCCTTCTCCTTCTCCTCGTCTCCGGCCTTGCTGGCCAGAGTGGGCAGCGAAACCAATGCGGCAGCTGCCATGATAATGTACTTGTTCATTGTGGTATGTTTTTAGTTATTATTTTGCTATGAATGCCTCGACGTCCGCAATGTGATAGGGGATGAGCTCCTTGCCGATGAAGCGGCAGCCGTCCTGGGTGATGAGGATGTCGTCCTCGATGCGGATGCCTCCGAAGTCCTTGAACGTCTCGAGCATGTCGAAGTTCAGGAAGTCCTTGTTGATGCCTTTCGAGCGCCAGTCGTCGATGAGTGCGGGGATGAAGTAGATGCCCGGTTCGTCGGTCATGACCCAACCCTCCTGCAAGCGGCGTCCGCAGCGCAGGCAGTTGGTGCCGAACTGCTCCAGGTTGGGCTGCACCTCGTCGTCGAAGCCGACGTAGTTCTGCCCCAGTCCCTCCATGTCGTGCACGTCCATACCCATCATGTGACCCAGTCCGTGAGGCATGAACATGGCGTGAGCACCATTGCGAACAGCCTCCTCGGTGTCGCCCTTCATCAGTCCCAGTTCCTTCAGGCGGTCGGTCATCAGGCGGGCTACGCCGAAATGCACATCCCACCACTTCACGCCGGGAGCGGCAATGCTGAGCGCGTAGTCATGACACTCCTCGACGATGCTGTATATGTCGCGCTGGCGCTGTGTGAACTTTCCGCTGATGGGGGTGGTGCGTGTGTTGTCGCTACAGTAGTTCTCGTTGGTCTCGGCACCTGCGTCGCACAGCATCAGTCGTCCGGCCTCGAGAGGTCGGGGCGATGGGTAGCCGTGCATGATCTCGCCGTGCATGGAGAGGATGCTGGGGAAGCTGGTGATGCAACCCTTGGCACTGGCGATTCCGCCAATGACGCCCGCTATGTACTGCTCGGTGACGCCAGGCTGGCAGAGCTTCATGGCCGTGGTGTGCATCTCGTAACCTATGGCACAAGCCTTCTCGATCTCGGCAATCTCCTCGGCGCTCTTCACGGCACGCTGGTCCACTACGGCCTTGATCAGCTCGACCGATGCGTTGGCCTTCTGCTGGCTGGGATGTATGCCCAGGAGGTCCATCAGCTGAATCTGTGTGTCGTGACGGTAGGGTGGGAGGTAGTGAATCTTGCGTCCCTGCGCCTTGGCCTTGTCCACGAGCACCTTCAGCTCGCTCATCGGAGCGCTGTTGGCCACACCAGCCTCGGCTGCCATGTCGGCCACGCTGTCCACCTGGCCAAACCATACGATGTCCTCGATGTCTATGTCGTTTCCAATCAGATACTCCTTGCCCTCGTCGGCATCAATGACGCCCACCAAGCCCTCGCGATGCTGTGCGAAGTAGTACAGGAAGGAACTGTCCTGACGGAACCGGTATACGTTGGCGGGATAGTTCATGGGCGAGTCGTTGTTGCCCATGATGATGATGAGTCCGCTTCCGATGCGTTTGCGGAGCGTTTCACGACGGTTTATGTAGGTTTGCTGACTGAATAGCATGCTTTTTTATTTTATAATGTGAATATTTTGCGCAAATTTAGCAAAAATATTTGGAAAAGTGTGTATCTTTGCGTGGAAAAGTGCAATGTGTATGTTGGATTGTAACAAAACAGGCCTCGTTTTAGAGGGTGGCGGTATGCGCGGCGTGTTCACTTGTGGCGTACTGGATTATTTTATGGACAAGGGTCTAACGTTCCCGTATGTGGTGGGTGTCTCGGCCGGCGCGTGCAACGGACTCTCGTTTGTGAGCGGTCAGCGTGGTCGTGCCCGCATGTCGAACATCGAGATGCTGCGCGACTACAAATACATCGGTTTCCGCTTCCTGCCACGCCAGCACAGTATCCTCGACCAGGAGTTCCTGTTCAATGATCTGCCTGCCCGTCTGCTGCCTTACGACTACGATGCCTATCGCGCCAATCCTACACGTTTTGAGATGGTTACCACTGACTGTCTTACGGGTAAGGCATGCTATCTGCACGAGCCTTCCGACCCCACTCGTCTGGTGAAGATTGCCCGTGCGTCGAGCAGTCTGCCATACGTCTGTCCGGTGGTGTTTGTCGATCGTATTCCGATGCTCGATGGCGGCATTGTCGACTCCATTCCTGTGCTCCGCGCCATGGAGGTGGGATATGAGAAGAATGTCGTGGTGCTGACCCGCAACCGTGGCTATCGCAAGACGGAGCGTGACATACGCGTGCCGCGTTTTATCTACAACCGTTTTCCGCATCTTCGCGAGGCCTTGAGTCATCGTTGCGCAGCATACAACGAACAGCTGGAGCTGGTAGAGCGTCTGGAGGATGAGGGAAAGATCCTGGCCATCCGTCCGCTGAAGGAGCTGACGGTGGGGCGCATGGAGCGTAACATCAACAAACTCATTGCCTTGTACGAGGAGGGCTATGAGTGCGCAAAGCAGTTTTGCAACCAGCATTGTAATACATTATAATAATATATAAGGAGTGTGACGGCCAGCGGTTGTGACTGAGCGACAGAGAAAGACGCTATGGAGTGGACAGATAAGGTAAGGCAAGTGAAGATATTCATGGTGGTGGTGGCTGTGGTCATTGCCATCGCATCGCTTGTGGTGTCGAACATCTTGGTTCGCGACTTGTCGGAAGAGGAGGCGCGCAATGTCGAGGTGTGGGCCGAGGCCATGCACTCGTTCGACCGTGCCGACGAGAACACCGACCTGCAGCTGGTGCTGAAGGTGATAGAAGGTAACAACACCATTCCCGTCGTGGTGCTCGATTCGCATGGCAACTTGCAGGCATGCCGAAACATAGAGGTGGGCGCCAAGACGGAGCAGGACAGCGTGAGACAGGTGCTGGCCATGGCCGAATCCATGCGGCGCTCCAACCGTGTCATCCGCGTCGAGGTGGATGGCGATGGCTCGGCTGCCGACTATATGGAGGTGTGCTACGACGAGAGTCTGATGCTTCGCCGACTTGCCTACTACCCCTATGTGCAGTGGGGCGTGGTACTCATCTTCGTGCTGGTGGCTGTCTTTGCCTTGATGAGCAGCCGGCGTGCCGAGCAGAACAAGGTGTGGGTGGGGCTGTCCAAGGAGACGGCCCATCAGCTGGGTACTCCCATCAGCAGTCTGATGGCGTGGGTGGAGGTCTTGAAGGAGACGTACCCCGACGACGAACTGCTGCCCGAGATGGACAAGGATGTCAACAGACTGCAGCGTATTGCCGAACGTTTCTCGAAGATTGGTTCGCTGCCCGAGAACAAACCCGAGAACCTCAACGAGGTGGTGGAGCATGTGATGGAATACATCGGCAAGCGCACCAGCCATAAGGTGCGACTCACCGTGCAGATGCCTCCGCAGCCGCTTGTGGTGAACATCTGTGCCCCTCTTTTCGAGTGGGTCATCGAGAACCTGTGCAAGAATGCCATCGACGCCATGGAGGGTAAGGGCGACATACGCATCGTGGCCAGAGAGGAAGACGACGTATTCTCGATAGAGGTCTCTGATACGGGAAAGGGCATCCCCAAGAACAAGATGCGCACTGTCTTCAAGGCCGGCTATACGACCAAGGCCAGAGGCTGGGGGCTGGGTCTCGCGTTGTGCAAGCGAATCGTGGAACAATACCATCATGGACGCATTTTTGTGAAGAATTCGGAGCTCGGATGCGGAACAACCTTCCGAATTGAGCTGAAAAAACGCTAAAAAAGCAATTTTTGTGCGCTTTTTATGCCTTCGTATTACTTTTTTTCGTAACTTTGCACGCCAAATGGAGAAACTGGAAGCATACAAGATAGATCTGAAAGGGTTGCAGGACGATGTTGTGACACGTTCGTTGGTGGCCGATGATGACTTCTTTGCTGCTGTACAGGGCAATGAAATCCAATACGGAAATGTGGCCTTGGAGATGCAGCTGCGCCAGACGGCGGGAACCTTTGAGGTGTCCTTGCAGTTCCATGGCGACGTACAAGTGCTGTGCGACCGTTGCCTTGAGCCGATGAGGCTGCCCGTTGAGGGTGATGCCATGTTGAAGGTGAGGCTGGGCGATGAGTACGAAGATGATGGCGAGATGATAGTCGTTCCCGAGAACGATGGCATTCTGGACCTCTCATGGCAAGTGTACGAGCAGATAGCGTTGCAGATTCCCTTGAGCCATGTGCATGAAGATGGAGAGTGCAACGAGGAGATGCAAAGCGTTCTGTTGGAGCATGAGGCTCACGATGCAGGAAGCGACGAGGAAGGCAGTGATGCCGACAACTCGCAGGATGGCGGAGGAAAGCCAACCGACCCGAGATGGGACGCGCTGAAAAAGTTAATATCAACAAACAATTAAATACATTTTAGAAAAATGGCACATCCTAAAAGAAGACAGTCCCACACTAGGACTCTGAAGAGAAGAACTCACGATGGAGCAGTGGCTCCCACATTGGCTGTATGCCCCAACTGCGGTGAGTATTACATCTATCACACTGTATGCCCCGCTTGCGGTTACTATCGCGGCAAGGTTGCTATCGAGAAAGAGGCTTAATTTATAATTTGCCTAGTACATAGCCAGAGAGCCTACACACTCTCCGGCTACTTTTTTTTAAATATGTAATGGCTAAACCAAGTTACTCTGTTAGACGGTTCTTGTTTTAATCATTGCTAAATATCTCTACTTAATGGAAAAGATAAATGCCGTAATTACTGGTATCGGTGGATACGTACCCAACTACATCCTTGACAACGAGGAGATGTCGACTATTGTCGAGACCAGTGATGAATGGATTATGGAGCGTATTGGCGTTAAGACACGCCATATCCTCAGACCTGAGCAGGGTTCTGGCACCTCGTATATGATGACTAGAGCTGTAGAGCAGTTGCTGGAGAAGACCCAGGCTGATCCCGATACAGTAGAACTGGTGCTTTGTGCTACCACTACCCCCGATTATCATTTCCCTTCAACAGCATCGCTCGTCATCGGCAATGTGGGTCTGAAGAATGCTTTCGGCTATGATATGGAGGCTGCCTGTGCAGGTTTCCTCTATGCCATGGAGGCTGGTGCAAGCTACATCCGTAGCGGTCGCTACAAGCGCATCATCGTTTGTGGCGGTGACCACATGTCGAGCATGACAAACTACACCGACCGCAACACTTGTCCCATCTTTGGCGATGGTGCTGCATGTGTGATGATGGAGGCCACCACCGAGGAAGTCGGTCTGATGGATGGTGTATATCATGTGGACGGCAAGGGTCTGCAGAACCTGCAGATGAAGGCTGGCGGTAGTGCTAAGATGCCTACCCACCAGAGTGTTGACGACCGCGAGCATACCGTATATCAGGAGGGCCGCCAGGTGTACAAGCACGCTGTGCTGGACATGAGTACCGCAGTCAAGAATATTGCTGAGCGCAATGGTCTGAACAAGGACAACATCGCATGGGTAGTGCCTCATCAGGCAAACATCAATATCGAGACTTCTGTAGCCGGCCGTATCGGCATTGAGGAGGATCACATCATGATCAACATCGACCACATGGCCAACACCTCAGGTGGTACGCTGCCTCTCTGCTTGTGGGAGTACGAGCCCAAGCTGAAGAAGGGCGACAAGCTCGTCTTCACCGCTTTCGGTGCCGGTTTCACATGGGGCGCAAGCTACATGGTGTGGGGCTACGATGGTGCTCCCGAGGCTGCCAAGAGTCCTGCCGAGTTCTACAAGGAGGGCGAGATGACACGCGAGGAGTGGTATGCCAAGCGTGGTGTCACCGAGGTTAAGCCCTTGGAGCTCACCGACGGAGTGCTCAGATAATCGTTGCTTAATTCATAATTCATAATTCTTAATTCATAATTAGCTGTCCCCGAGCAGGCTCGATGCCAAATGAGGAAGCTGAAATGAAGAAATTATGAATTTTGAATTAAGAATTATGAATTGAACAAAATGCATAAAGCAGGATTTGTAAATATCGTTGGTAATCCCAACGTAGGTAAGAGTACGCTCATGAACCTTTTGGTTGGTGAGCGTATATCAATTGCTACCTTCAAGGCACAGACAACGCGCCACCGCATCATGGGCATTCTCAATACGCCCGAGATGCAGATATGTTTCAGCGATACGCCGGGTGTGCTGAAACCCAACTACAAGCTGCAGGAGTCCATGCTGCAGTTTAGCGAGAGTGCATTGCAGGATGCCGATGTGTTGCTCTATGTGACCGATATGGTCGAGACACCCGACAAGAATGCCGATTTCCTGTCGAAGGTGCAACGCATGACGTGTCCTATCATCGTGCTCATCAATAAGATAGACCTCTCCAACCAGAATGACCTGGAGAAGAAAGTCGAGGAGTGGCACGAGGTGCTTCCCAAGGCCGAGATCATGCCTATCAGCGCTCTGCACCGCTTCAATGTGGACACGGTGCTGGACCGCATCAAAGAGCTGCTGCCCGATTCGCCCGCCTATTTCGACAAGGACCAGTGGACCGACAAGCCCGCACGTTTCTTTGTGACCGAGATACTGCGCGAGAAGATCCTCCTGTATTACGACAAGGAGATTCCTTACAGCGTGGAGGCTGTGGTGGAGCGCTTCAAGGAGACGGAGAAGAACATACACATCAATGCCGTCATCTACGTCGAGCGCGACAGTCAGAAGGGCATCATCATCGGTCATCAGGGTGTGGCACTGAAGCGTGTCTCATCCGAAGCACGCAAGTCATTGGAGAAGTTCTTCGGCAAGAGTGTCTATCTCGAGGTCTTTGTCAAGGTGGACAAGGACTGGCGTAACAGCGACCGTGCATTGAAGGCGTACGGATATAATTTAGATTAGGTTTTAGGCCGCTTCGCTTACAAGGTTTTAGGCCGCTTCGCTTTTGAGGTACTCCTAAACCCTAAAACCTAAACCCCAAAACCTTAAAAAGATATGGCAAATTTAGTAGCTATAGTGGGTCGCCCCAATGTGGGCAAGAGTACCCTTTTTAACCGTCTGACTCAGACGCGCCACGCCATCGTGAGCGATGAGGCTGGTACGACTCGCGACCGCCAGTATGGCAAGTGCCTCTGGACCGGTCATGAGTTCTCGGTGGTCGATACGGGTGGCTGGGTTGTCAACAGTGACGATATCTTCGAGGAGGAGATTCGCAAGCAGGTGACACTGGCCACCGAGGAGGCTGATGTCATCCTCTTCCTTGTCGATGTCAAGAATGGTGTCACCGATCTGGACGAGGAGGTGGCCGGCATCCTTCGTCGCACCAAGAAGCCTGTCATACTGGTGTGCAACAAGACGGATAACAATATCGACCAGTATCAGTCGGCCGAGTTCTATTCGCTGGGGCTGGGCGATCCCTACTGCATCTCGGCTGCTACGGGAAGTGGTACGGGTGACCTTTTGGACCTTATCCTGGAGAAGTTCCCCAAGAACAGCGAGGAGATGCCCGACGAGAACATGCCTCGTTTTGCCGTCGTGGGTCGTCCCAATGCGGGTAAGTCAAGCATCGTCAATGCTTTCATTGGCGAGGATCGCAACATCGTGACCGACATCGCCGGTACCACGCGCGACAGTATCTATACACGTTACAACAAGTTCGGCTTCGACTTCTATCTGGTCGACACCGCTGGTATCCGCAAGAAGAACAAGGTGAACGAGGACTTGGAGTTCTACAGCGTGATGCGTTCTATCCGCAGCATCGAGAACAGCGATGTGTGCATCCTGATGATTGATGCCGAGCGTGGCATCGAGTCGCAGGACTTGAATATCTTCCAGCTTATCCAGAAGAACCAGAAGAGCCTGGTTGTTGTGGTGAACAAATGGGACCTTGTGCCCGACAAGACGCAGAAGGTCATGGATGAGTTCGAGTATGCCATTCGCAATCGTATGGCTCCGTTCGACGATTTCCCCATCATCTTCGGTTCGGCCCTCACCAAGCAGCGCATCTTCCGTGTGCTGGAGACTGCCAAGGATGTGTACGAGAATCGTACCCGCCGTGTGTCGACTACCAAGCTGAACGAGGAGATGCTGCCCCTCATCGAGGCCTATCCTCCACCATCGGTCAAGGGTAAGTACATTAAGATCAAGTACTGTTCGCAGGTGCGCGACACGCGTATCCCAACGTTTGTCTTCTACGCCAACCTGCCTCAG
This sequence comes from Bacteroidales bacterium, assembly GCA_018064685.1. Lineage (GTDB taxonomy): Bacteria > Bacteroidota > Bacteroidia > Bacteroidales > Bacteroidaceae > Physcousia. Next base: position 13,124 of record JAGHUS010000149.1, read on the forward strand.
TATGTCAAGGAACCCTACAAGCGTTTCCTTGAGAATAAGATTCGTGAGCGTTGGAACTTCACCGGAACACCTATCAACGTGTTCATCCGTCAGAAGTAATTCAAGACCTCACCTCTAGCCCCGCACCAAGGTGGGGAATAAAAAAAGACCCTCTCCGTCGGCAAGCCGACAGAGAGGGTCTTTTTTACTTTACTTTCTTCGTGACGACTCCATCCTTGGTTGTCACCTTGACGAGTGTCACCCCCTTGCTAGCGCGGAAGGTCTTGCCGTGGGTGCTGACTAGTTGTCGGCCTGCTGCGTCGTAGGCATCGATCTGCTGTATGTCATCGCCCGTCACGGTTATCATGTCACCGTGCCGGGCTACGGTAAAACCCAAGCTTTTCAGCTGCTTCTTGACGTCCTTGATAGCCGTTGCCTCGCTCATGTCGATGGTGTAGGTCGAGCCCGCATTGGTCGTGTTGATGACAATCGTGTTGGCGTTGATGACCTTATAGCCTACCTCGGTTCCCGTCTCGTCCGTCACTTTGCGGTCGGCAATGCCGGGATAGCTGATGGCGCAGGGCAGTCCGCATACGCTCTTGATGGTGGCGGCAGTCAACTTGCCAGCCTTCCACTCTTGGCCCACCTCAAAGTTACCTACAGCCTTCAGACCCTTCACGTGTCCGTCTGCCCATACGGCGGGCAGGGCGGGTAACAGCTGTAAAGTGTCCGTCTGGCTCTGAAGGAGCATCTCGGCGATACCCGCACAGGCTCCGAAGTTACCATCGATCTGGAAGGGCGCGTGTGCGTCGTAGAGATTGTAGTAGATACCACCCGCTCCGGCGTTGGTGCCGTATGATGTGCTGTGGCGCAAGGCGTTGTGCAGGATCTGATGTGCGTGGTCACCATCCTGTGCGCGTGCCCAGAGGTTGATCTTCCAACCCATAGACCATCCGGTAGCCACGTCGCCGCGCAGTTTGAGCGAGTTGACGGCAGGCTGGAAGTATTCGCTGTTGGGACCGATGGCGGTGAGGGGATAGAGCGCCATGAGGTGACTGTGGTGGCGGTGACCCAGATCGCTGCTGATGTCGTAGGGTGTGTATTTCCATTCGCGAAGCAGTAGGTCGCCTTTGTTCACGCCATTGCGTGGATTGGTCCATCCAGCGTTGATGCTGGTGTTGGCGTTATAGGGCTCGGTGTGCAGTCCCTGGTCGGTCTTCTCCAGATAGAGGTCGAGTTTCTGTATGTCCTCTTCAGTAAGTCCTGTCACAGCAGGGTCGAGAATCTTGGTGGCATCCTTCACGTTACAGAGCAATTCGTAGATGAGCTGCTGGGCATGGGCCGTACCATCCTCGCTCTGGTTGTCGTGCTGCTCGGCGCTAAACTCGTTGGGTGCCACGAATGTGCCATCAGGCTCGAACTTGTAGGCTGCGCCCTTGTAGCCAGGCTGCTGGCTGGCACTGTTGTAGCCGCGGTCCTTAATCATGCGTTCCATCCAGAACTGGGCACAACTCCACATCACGGGGAAGGCGCGTGCCAGGAAGGCTTCGTCGCGTGTGTAGCGCCAGTGCTGCCACAAGTGACTGGTATACCATGCGTTGGCCACGAAGTAGTTGCTGCCCCAGGTACTCATGCCGCCAAAGATGTTCGACTCGGTGAAGACCGTCCATCCGTGCTGTACGCCAGCATACTGCTTGGCTACCTTCTGCCAATGGCTGTCGCTGGCATTCTGTATGATGTAGTTGAGGAAGGGCAGGTGCAGTTCGCTCAGGTTGGTGGGCTCGGCAGGCCAGTAGTTCATCTGCACGTTGATGTTGGTGTGGATGTCGGAGTGCCAGGGTGCCTCGGCACGGTCGTTCCAGATGCCTTGCAAGTTGTTGGGCACGTCCACGCCACGGCTGCTGGCGATCTCCAGGTAACGTCCGTAGTTGAAGTAAAGCTGCTCGAGGAAGATGCTGTTGGGCTCCTTGCCTGTCTTGTTGTAGTTGGCATTGTTGTACTGCTTGACCAGTTCCTCGGTGGTGATGGTGGGCACGGTGGTGGTCAGCTGCAGGTCGACACGGCGTACCAGGGCCAGCACGTCGGCTGTATGGTCGGCATAGATGGCGTCAAAGCCCTTGGCCTTGGCATCTGTCGCGCGTGTGCGCATACGTTTAATAAGGTCTGCCGACTTCTCTCCGCTGTTGCGAGTGGCTGCGGTGGCGCTGAAGTTCGTACCACCTGAGATGTAGATGGTCACCTCGGTAGCGTCGGTGATGTCGATACCCTTGTCGCCCTCCTTGATGGCGGTCGATGTGGCATTGTCGTCCGTTACGATACGGATGTGACAGGCATGGTCGATGCAGTCCAGCTTGCCGCTAAAGGCGATGAAGGGACCCAGCGCGTCGGTCTTGTTGTAGGTCACGGCTGTGGCGTTGATCTGCTGCCCCGGCTCGCAGGTGATGAAGAGGTGCATCTTGTCCTTGCCTGTGGCACGATAGCGGATGGCGATGATGCTGTCGGGGTTGGATGCGATGTACTGTCGCTCGTAGTTGGTCTGTCCGTCGGGACTGCTGTACTTCACGCCGCCCACGCCATTCTCAATGTCGAGGTAGCGTACGTAGTCCTTGGCAGCCTTGTTGGCCGAGAATCCGAACACGCCAGAGCGGTCCTCGACCAGTACGGAACCGAAGTTGCGGTAGTATCCATAGCTGCCCAGACTGGTGGGCGAGCCGCTCCAAAGGGTCTTCTCGTTGAATTGTATCTCATCCTTTTTGATGCCGCCAAAGAGGCTAGCTCCCAGATAACCGTTTCCGATAGGCAATGAGTACTCCATCCAGATGTATGACACGCCCGTAGAGGTGGCAGGTTGGTTGTACCAGAGCGTCATGGGGTGCTCGGGCTTGAAACTGCTGATGGGATTGGTGATAAACTCAGGCAGATCGGGGTTCTTGGGGTCGAGGATGACGAACTGGTTGTTCGTGTCGCCACTGCTCCAGAGTCCCAGCGTGGTGCCGGCACCCGTGCCTCCCCACTGGTTCATGTAAGCCTTGCCGTCGCTGGCTCCCAGCCATTTCAACTGCCAGTAGGTAGCGCCGTTGGCCAGTTCCCATCCGCTGGCATCCTCAGCGCTGTTGGCCTGTATGCGGCTGGCCGAAGTGCTGTACTGCGCATATTGTCCGGCTTTGTTCACCAGTTGGCACTTTGTGGCACTGCCCACAAACTTCCACAGTTGCTTGTCTGTGACAGTGGCCAGGTCGCCATTCTGTGTGGTCAGGTTGGCTCCGTTGTTGCCACCTGTCAGCAGCAGTTGGCTATTGCTGAACTTGATGATGTAATACTTGTCGGCGTTGAATTCGGGTGTGACTAGTGCCATTGCTGTGGTAGCTATGAAAGCCATGCACACCAGGATGTACGAACGTAGATTCTTCATGATATCAATTGCTTATTTGTTGTTTTCTTCCTTTATCTTCTTGAACAGGTCGCTGGCAAAGATGAATGAGTTCAGACGCTCGTTGGTCGAGGTCATGATCTCGTCCTTCGTGCCTTGCCATGCCTTCTCGCCTCCGCTTATGAACACGATGTTCTCGCCGATTCCCATCACCGAATTCATATCGTGCGTGTTGATGATGGTGGTCATGTTGAACTCGTGTGTGATGCTGTGTATCAGTTCGTCGATGACGAGCGATGTCTTGGGGTCGAGACCCGAGTTCGGTTCGTCGCAGAACAGATACTTGGGATTGAGCGAGATGGCACGTGCTATGGCTGCACGTTTCTGCATACCGCCGCTTATCTCGCCTGGGTATTTCTTACCCGCTTCGCCCAGGTTGACGCGCTCCAGGCAGTATTGTGCTCGCTCGTTGCGCTCCTTCTCGTTCATCGACGAGAACATGTCGAGCGGGAAACGTACGTTTTCGAGTACCGTCATCGAGTCGAAGAGTGCTGAGCCCTGGAACAGCATTCCCACCTCGCGGTGCAGCATCTTCCACTCCTTGCGCTTCATGCTCACCATGTCGCGTCCGTCAAACAGAATCTTGCCGCTCGTGGGCTTGAACAAACCGATGATGCAGCTCATCAGCACCGTCTTTCCGGCGCCACTCTGGCCGATGATGAGGTTGCAGATGCCGTCGCGGAAGTCGGCCGAGATGCCCTTCAGCACCTCCTTGTCATCGAAACTCTTATGCAGGTCGTGAACTTCTATCATGATAACAATTGTGTTAGGAAGATGTCGGCAAACAGGATGAGCACACTGCTCGACACCACGGCATTGGTGCTGGCCTTGCCCACGTTGAGCGAACCGCCCTTTACTGAATAGCCGAAATAGGATGATACACTCGAGATGATGAATGCGAAGAAGATGCTCTTGATGATGCCCATCCATACGTACCACTGGTTGAAGTCGTGCAGGAAACCGTATGTCAGGTCGTCGGGCGTGAGCACACCCATCAGGGCTGTGGCATAGGCTCCCAGCATACCCATGGCATAGCTGAAGATGACCAGGCAGGGCACGATGGTGATGAGACCCAGAATCTTGGGCAGAACCAGGAACGATGCTGAGTTGACGCCCATAATCTCCAGCGCGTCAATCTGTTGTGTTACGCGCATGGTGCCCAGTTCCGAAGCGATGTTCGACCCCACCTTTCCGGCCAAGATCAGACACATGATGCTGGACGAGAACTCCAACAGCATAATCTCGCGGGTGGTATAGCCCGTCACGAAGCGCGGCATCCAGGCCGATGCCACATTCACCTTCATCTGGATGCAGATGACGGCTCCGATAAAGAACGAGATGAGCAGCACGATGCCTATCGATCCGACGCCCAGCGCGTTCATCTCCTTGGTATATTGGCGCATGAACATCCTCATGCGCTCGGGGCGCTGAAACGTCTTGCCCATCAGCTGGATGTATTCGCCAAATTGCGAAAGACTCTTCTGTAATATCATTTCTCTTTTCTCTTTTCTGCAAAATTAGCCGAAAAATCCGATAATAGCAAATAAAAAATGTTATAATTGACAAAACGGAGTCCTTAAAGTACTCAATTATGCTTTTTTTTTAGTACTTTTGCGGCATAAACGAACAGAAGCACTTTATTTTATGGAATACGGAGAACAGAACGCAAGCCCCCTGGAGCAGCGCGAGGCATTGCAGCAGGAGGCTGCCGTTGCTGCCGAAGCCGGACAGCAGGATGCTGTGGCAGAGTCGGCCGACATGTCGCAGGCCACCGAACCGACTGATGCCGCCGAGCCTGAATGTATGGAACTGCGCAGCGAGGGACTTGTCAAGATATACGGTAAGCGCACTGTGGTGAACAATGTGTCGTTCAACGTGCGTCAGGGCGAGATTGTGGGACTCTT
>JAGHUS010000125.1 GCA_018064685.1 Bacteroidales bacterium
ATGAAAAAGTGCAGATTAGTTTCCGATTTATTGTCGGGTTAAATTTAAGATGAGCCCTAATTTGTGCTATTTTCAGACGATTAGCTATGATTTAATGCAAAAATTCCGTAACTTTGCAGAAATTATTGATAATACAACCTTCGGTTATAAGGTTTTGAGGTCGGTATAACTTGGATTGTTCAATCGATATGAATAATGTAGGCTGATGCTTCCCAAAGGCGACCTGTCAAAGTGTAATTTCCGTAAAACCGCATAACCTTTAAATCGTAAAACCGAGAAAGGTGAACACACTCGATATACATGAAAAAGATTATTGAATTCAACCATACAGCTATGAGAAAACTATTTCTACTTCTGGCACTTTGCCTCTCGGCCACGACGATGATGGCGCAGGAGAAGGTGCAGAGACAATTCCGTGAGAACGTGCCACTGGACAGCATCACGCTGAGCGACCCATGCATCCTGGCCGACAAGAAGACGCAGATGTACTACATGACGGGCACCGGCGGACTGATGTGGACGAGTCCGGACCTGAGACTGTGGACGGGACCGTACCGCGTGACGAAGCACGACCCGAAGTCGTGGATGGGTCCGAACCCGATGATATGGGCGGCCGAGCTGCACCAGTACAAGGGCAAGTATTACTACTTCGCCACCTTCACCAACCGCGAGGCAACGTGCGGCAACTACCTGGGCAAGGACGTGGAGCGACGTGCCTGCCACGTATTGGTGGCCGACAATCCGATGGGGCCCTATAAGCCGATGAAGGACCCGACGTATCTGCCTGCCAACCGTCCCACGCTGGACGGCACCTTCTGGGTGGAGCCCGACGGCAAGCCCTATATGGTGTATTGCGGCGAGTGGCTGGAGACGGACAACGGAACGATGGAGCGCATACAGCTGAAGCCGGACCTGAGCGGTACGGTGGGCGAGGCGAAGGTGCTGTTCCACGCCAAGGATGCGAGCTGGAGCCGCATGTACACGGGCGACAAGGTGGGACCGAACAAGGTCACCGACGGACCCTATCTGTTCCGTACCGCCACCGGTCGTCTGGGCATGATATGGACCAACTGGGTGTACGACGTATACACGCAGGGCGTGGCCTACAGCCAGAGCGGCACGATAGACGGTCCGTGGATACAGTCGAAGGAGCCCATCACGCCTCCCAACTACGGCCATGCCATGCTTTTCACCACGCTCGAGGGCAAGCTGCTGATGAGCGTACACAGCCATCTCGACATACGCGGACACTTTCACCGTGTGCCGCATCTCTTCGAGGTAGACCTGAGCGGCGACGAGATAAAGGTGGGCCAGCCTTACGACATTCCGCCCACGGGATACAAGCTGGTGTGGAACGACGAGTTTGAGAGCGACGGCAAGGTGGACAGCCAGAAGTGGGGCTACGAGCATGGCTTCGTGCGCAACCACGAGTGGCAGTGGTATCAGGAGGAGAATGCATCGGTGAAGGATGGCATACTGACCATCGAGGCCAGGGCCGAGAACCGTGCGAACCCGAACTACATACCCGACAGCAAGGAGTGGAAGCTGAACCGTCCGGCCATACGATGCACGTCGGCCAGCATCAACACGCGAGGCAAGTTTTCGTTCCTGTACGGACGCATGGAGGTGCGTGCCCGCATCCCCGACGGCTACGGTTCGTGGCCTGCCATCTGGCTGCTGGGCGACAAGCTGGGATGGCCTTCGTGCGGCGAGATCGACGTGATGGAGTACTACCGCGCCGGTGGTGTGCCCAGCATCCTGGCCAACGCCTGCTGGGCCAGCGAGCAGCGCTATTCGCCCACGTGGAACACCAAGGTCACTCCCCTATCCCACTTCACCCAGAAGGATCCGTTCTGGACCAGCCGCTTCCACATCTGGCGCATGGACTGGGACGAGGATTTCATACGCATCTATCTGGATGACGAACTGCTGAACGAGATAGACCTGTCGAAGACCGTCAACAAGAGTCGCGACGGCATCAATCCCTTCCACGCTCCGCAGTACATACTGCTCAACCTGGCCATCGGTGGCGACAACGGCGGTCCCGTCTACGACGACGCCATGCCTCTGCGCTACGACATCGACTACGTCAGAGTCTATCAGAAGAAGTGATTGATTCAAGTTTCTGGCAGCGAGACTTGAATTCAAGAAAACAAAAAAACTGCACTGTCATGGATGCACAGATTATCAGTGGGGCTAGCCCCGCAGCAAGCGGACTGCTGTCCGTCATCAAACAGTTCGAGTCCCTCGGCTTGACGCTCGACAACTACCTCCCCAACTTGAAGGAGGCAGAACTAACGCTCATCGTCAACCGCGAGACAAACAACTTCGAGAGCAACGACAAGCCGCTGGCGCGTCTGCGTTACAACAAGGGCCTTGGCCTGTACTATACCACGCGCGACTTCCCCTTTGGCACCGATGTCGACAAGGTGTTCAGCTTTGGCGTGGGACAGCTGTTCCAGCAGCGCGGACGCAGCTACTCGGCCCGTTTCAGCAATGCCCAAGCCGCCGCCAACATCACCCAGCAGTGTATAACCAGCTGGTTCAACCTGGCACCGGAGAACTACAGCTACACCATCGAACTGAATCTGGACGGAACACGGGCTTGCACGAAAGAGAGCAAGGCCTACTACGATGCATCGGGCAACTTTCTCGGAGGCAAGAATTACGGACGTTTCAACTTCAAGGAACTGGATGCCAACCTTCGGCACGAAGCCAATATGTGGACGACAGCCGTCACGCAGTCGCAAAAGGCAGCCAGGCAAAGGGCAGTATGGATTCCACTCGTTGTGGTTGGCGGCATCCTCACCGTGATACTCTTCATAGTGTTCATGGTGGCCATCCTGACATCTTTATAGAAGACCTCCGTCATTTCTGCTCCATCACCTTCTGCACCACCATTCCGCACAGCGACATGCCGAAGATGGCGGTGACGTGGCACAGCGAACCGTTCACACGGCTCTTGCCGGGCACCACCTCGTCGGTAGTGCCCTGGTTGCTGTGTGCCTGCTCGGTGCTGAAGACGCACTGGAACTTACGCTTCGGAAACGTCTTGTCGCGTTTGAAACGATTGCGCAGAGCACGCGCCAGCGCATCGTTCTTCACGTTCCAGAACTCGGCCTTCTGCACCTGGAAGGGGTCGACGCGCAGGGCGGCTCCCATGCTGGAGAAGAGCGTGACGCCGGGCAGCGAGGTGGCGTGCAGGATGAGGTGTGCCTTGTCGGCCAGCGAGTCGATGGCGTCGATGACAAAGTCGTACTGCTCGAGGTGGAACGACTCGGCCGTCTCGCTGTTATAGACCGTGCTGAGGGCTGTGATGTCGGCCTCGGGATTGAGCAGCAGCAGACGCTCGCGCATAGCCTCGACCTTAATGCGCCCCACCGTCTCACTGTTAGCCATGAGCTGGCGGTTGCGGTTCGTCTCGCACACCACGTCGTTGTCTACTATAGTAAGATGACGCACGCCCGTGCGCACGAGGGCCTCGGCACACCACGAACCGACGCCTCCCACACCAAACAATATAACACGCACCGTTTCAAGCCGTTGCATCACTTCATCGCCCAACAGCAATTGAGCGCGACCAAACATCTCCATCATTTTTATCGTCTATATTTAGAACAAACACACTATTTTCCGTCACAAAATTAGTGTTTTATTCCGAAACCCCCAATTTTCTTTGTATAAAAGTTCTATGTTTCGTAACTTTGCAGTGCGAAAGGGATTCATCGCGCAGCCTAATTATGAATTATGCATTATGAATTATGAATTAACTAAGGCATCGCGCAGCCCAATTATGAATTATGAATTATGCATTATGAATTGACAGAGGCATCGCGCAGCCCAATTATGAATTATGAATTAAGAATTATGAATTAAAATAAAGGTTATGATTTACGAAAACATTCTTCAGCTTGTAGGCAAGACACCATTGGTAGCCTTGCAGAAGTATGCCGCCAATCGTGGCATCGACGCAGAGATCATTGCAAAAGTAGAGTTCTTCAATCCTGGTGGCAGCGTCAAGGACCGTGTGGCACTGAACATGATCGAGGATGCCGAGGCCAAGGGCATCCTGAAGGCTGGCGGCACCATCATCGAGCCCACCAGCGGCAACACCGGTGTGGGACTGAGTCTGGTGGGTGCGTACAAGGGATATAAGGTCATCCTGACCATGCCCGAGACCATGAGCATCGAGCGCCGCAAGCTGGCTGCCGCCTATGGCACCGAGATCGTCCTCACCCCCGGCAGCGAGGGCATGAAGGGAGCCATCCGCAAGGCCGAGGAGCTGCGCGACAGCACACCCGGAGCCGTCATCCTGCAGCAGTTCGAGAACCCCGCCAACCCTGCCGTCCACACAGCCACTACGGGCGAGGAGATATGGGAGCAGTCGGACGGTAAGGTCGACATCTTCGTGGCTGGCGTAGGCACCGGTGGTACGGTGAGCGGTGTGGCAGCAGCCCTCAAGGCTCACAACCCCAACGTCAAGGTCGTAGCCGTAGAGCCCGCCACCAGTGCAGTGCTGTCGGGACAGCCTTCCGGAGCACATAAGATACAAGGCATCGGCGCCGGCTTCGTGCCCAAGAACTTCAACGCATCGCTCATCGACGAGATTCTGCCCGTGCAGAACGAGGATGCCTTTGCAGCCGCACGTACAATAGCCAAGGAGGAGGGCATCTTCGTAGGCATCTCTTCTGGCGCAGCCCTCCATGCCGCCACGCTCGTTGCCCAGCGTCCCGAGAACAAAGGCAAGCGTATCATCGCCCTCCTGCCCGACACCGGCGAGCGCTACCTCTCTACCGCACTGCTCGACAACTAAGACTCCGTTTTTCCGCTCTACAACGAAAATAATCCGCTATATATTTGGCGATTCCGCAAAAAAGCACTTACTTTGCAGCATATAAGCAATTAGGAACAAATATTCAACGAAAAGACTATTTCGACATGAAAAGATTTCTCACAATGCTTGCGCTTGCAGTAAGTGCTTTTTTTGCCCTGACTCTCAGCAGTTGCGGCGATGACAACGACATCGAGGTAAAGAAGGCCGAGACCATATACTCCGTTGACTATCAGTATGATGGAATGGTCATAGGTGTTCGCGACGCTGTCATGGAGTTGCTCAAAACCAAACTGAATGGCGTAGCCAAGGTCACTGGCCTCAGCAACGTCATCGTCACTACCACCAACGAGAAGAAGACGGAAGCCATCCTGAAGGGCATCACCGAAGAGGAGATGAGCGCTGCCTTCGACAAGCTGGAGGGACTGAAGAGCATCACCCTCACCGTCACCAAGAACTACAGCAAGATCTGCGTGCTCAGCCACACTTGCGCGTCAAAGGCCGCTGGCCTTTATACGTACGTAGAGAGCGTTGGTGGCGAGAGCTACACCTGGAAACTTCTGCTCACCAACGAAGACGGCAAGGACGGCAATATGTTGGGAATCATCGTATTGCCACGCGAAATCAACGGAATACCCAAGGGGGCGTACGAGGGTGAGTACTACTATTACACTCCCCAGAACGTCGTCTTCCGCACCTACTCAAACAACCCATACGTGCACGTCACCATGATGTTCAACGAGGACCTCAGCAAGAACGCCAGTATTGTCATAGTGGACACTGAGAGAGTCCTTGCTGGAGTGTCTTTCGCCAAGGAGTAATCATCCCACTTCCCGACATAAAAGCCTCTCCCGGACTATGCGGGAGAGGCTTTTTTAGGAAACAGCTTGAACCAGAAGCCATGCCCAAGATTATACGCACACGCCACTTCCCGATGCGTCCCTTTTACGGCATCTCGCTCTTCGGCCTCCTCATCTTCCGTAGTGATGCGCGGCTGGCGGAGAGCGACATCCGTCATGAGACCATCCACTACCTGCAGCAACGCGAGTGGCTGTTCGTGGGCTTCTTCATCCTCTACATGCTGGAGTTCGTCTGGCACCTGATACGCCTACGCCGGTGGGAGGCAGCCTATCGGTCCGTCAGCTTCGAGCGCGAAGCCTATCGCCACGAGCGCGATGCCGGCTATCTTCGCCATCGGCATCACTATGCCAACTTCCGTCGTCACCCGTAACGACATGACGCTCTGGTTTTTGACAAGATTTAAGCTTGCATCATCGTGTCAGACATCGTGCACAACAGGGCCGATCTCAACATTATTTCTTCAGCAGATCATATATCACCTGCTTGCGGTTCTTCGTCACGTCCTCCTTGCAGCTTACGTGTATCCAGTACACGCCCGCCTTGTTGTGCTCCAGTATCAGCTGGTCGAAAGGCAGATTGTCGCGGATGTACTCAAATAGCCACTTGAGTTCTGCGTTCACCCTGCCAACTGTGCTAGCTCCGCCACCCCCGTTCTTACCTGCAAGACTAACTACTCCTCCATTGGGGGAGGCTGTGGAGGGGGTCTGAGCTGTGGTTGTGGTGGGGGGCTTCACCTGCAGATCTGCCGCCTCACCCTTCATGTGCTGACTGTTACTCACGCCGCCCACCGCCTTGTTCAGCATCGCACTGCGGTAGCCGCTCGATACGATGATGGGCTTGCCGTACCAATCGCGCAGTGGCTGCAGAACCTGTTGGCACAGGTTGGTCAGTGCCCTGACGATGTTAGGCGATGGCGTGTTGTCCAAGCCAAGCCTTTGCGCCGTGCTGGACTTCGTGAACTCTGTAAGTTTAAAATTCTCTGTCAGTTTCATAGGAAAATACCACTATTGTGTGCGCAGCTCACTCCCAACGCAGCCCCGATGGCAGCGAGGATAGCCGTAGCCAGCTTCCACAAGAAATTAATAGTTTCTTTCTTCATTAGGACTCTCCCCCCGCCCTCCCTAGAGGGAGGGAGCCTCCGATACTGATGGGGATTCGGAGTGGATTTAGTAAAAGACCCTTCCCCCGCCTCCCCTTAAAGGGGAGGAGCTGCATTACAGCTAAGGGGCACAGTGCCTAGGGAGTCTAAATTACACAAAGGTGTCAGAAACCTTTGTGTAGTTTTTCTACACTAAAAGACCCTTCCCCGCTCCCTGCCCCCTTAACGGATATGCAGAAATCTCTACATTTTGCCCCCTTGCTGTTATGCGGCTCCTCCCCTTTAAGGTGCGTCGGGGGAAGGGTCTTTTCCTCCCTTAGCGGATATGCAGCCCTCTTGTCATTTTGCCCCCTTGCTGTTATGCAGCCCCCTCCCTCTAGGGAGGGCGGGGGGAGAGTCTTTTTTATCACTCATGCACCTCTACGTCGGGTTCGGTCTTGCCGCCCTCGGCATTCTCGGTGTTCTGCTCCTTGATCCCGTCAGCTCTCTTCTTGAGGGTGATAGTCTCGCGGAACTTCGCATCCTTGCGCATGTTGCTGAAGATCTTGCCAGGCTTGTAGCGGATGCCGATGTCGATGATGTCGGCAGCGCTAAACACAGGCTTGATCTTGGTCTTGGGGTCCTCCACGCTCTCGGCCACGCCATTGCTCTTCAGCACGATGTTGAAGGTGCCGAGCTTGCCCATGCGCACGATGTAGCCATCGAGCAGGAACTCGCGGATGCAGTTCAGAGCCTCGTTGATGACAGCGAAGACATCGCCCTCGTTGTACTTGCTGTTGTGAGAGCTGATGTGAGCAGCCACATCCTCCAGCTCCAATCTGTCACGGCTCTGTGCCAGAGCGTAGGTCTTCTCAGGCTCGGTAGGATCCTGAAGGTTCTTTCTAACGGTCTTTACAAATTCGATCATGGTTGTCATGCCCCCTGTTACACTCCCGCCGGTCATGTCCGGCATTGTGGAGCACTCCGTGTCAGGGCTTGGGAGTAAGGTTTGTCAATGTTGTTTCAGATGCATCTGTTAACAACATAGAGTCACCCGCGCGCCCCTGACCACATTTGTCCACTTTTGTCCACATTTGTCCATTTTTTCTTGAAAATTTGAAGAAAAAACCGTAGACTATTCTAGAGAAACAAACACTAAACAACCAATACCGTTATGGAGATGAAGAGAATCTACAAGAGTGATGTGGCCGAGATGGCCGGAGTAAGCTACAAGACCTTCCAGCGATGGATGGCACAACACCGCACAGCACTGCAGGAACGTGGCGTGACGCCCCAGTGCAAGTTCATCACGCCGCTGGCAATGGAGTACATACGCCATGAGTACTATATGTGTTTGAATTAGTGGATCATGGGGTCAGACCCCCTGATTCACGAGCAGAGTAGCAGCTAGAAAAGGATTTCTGTGATTTGGTTCGGATTCCCCCTCTACCCTGCCGTATAGCAGCTACAACACGAACAAAGGCTGAGCAAGTGCTCAGCCTTTGTTGTTTATCTGTCCTTCCTCCGGCCTGCCGGAGAGAAGAAGATGTGCTATGTCTGTTGCAAGAGAGGATTAGTTCCAGAAAGGAAGGCTCTTGTTAGCAACCCACTGCTTGAAGTTGGGATACTTAGCCTCGATGCTCTGCTTCTCTGCAGTCCATGCTACGCTAGAGGGAACGCAGATCTTGTAGGGAACCTTACCGGTCTCGGCAGTCAGAGTGTAGGTGATAGCACCCTCAGAAGTCTCGTTAACAACCTTGATCTCGATGTCGTCGGGGTTGGTAGAGGCAACCTTCTGCTTCCACTGTACAACAGGACGAGTAACACCAGCACCGGTGTTGATCATAGCGCTTACAGGAGCACCCATAGCCTCGTGTACCTCCTTGCCCTCTACGTACAGAGGCATGGTACCACCGGCTGCCTGAAGGGTGATGATAGCGTAGATGTTATGCTCGGGCCACCACTCCTCGGTGTAAGCTACGTCAAATACAACGTCGTTGAAGTCGAAGTCGTCGGTAGTACCGAGGTCCTCGCACATGATACGATGACTGTTCTTGTACACTCCGGGAACGATCTTTACGATCCAGTCGGTGTAGACACCATCGGCAGCGCACTTCTGGTTAGGGTTCTGACCGTCAGCAATATAGTCGAATGCCACATAGTAACCAACACCATGACCGGGAACATCGATAGCCATTGCGATGTACTTGTCGTGTACCTTCGAGTCGAGGCTATTGTGATAGCTGAATTTGTCAGTGCTACCGTTCTGGATGAGCATCATGCCATCCCAAGTATTGTTGATGGCGTTGTTGAAGTTATAAACATGGTCTTCGCCAGCAAAGAGATAATCCATCTGGTTGCCACCTACAACAGTAGCATCATTACCAGCAGTGTAAGCGTCAGTGCCCTTCCAAACCTGCTGAACGAAGAAGTCGCTGAAGTTCAAGGTTACGTTACCCTCGGTAGCCGTCAGATTCTTGAAGTAATCGTAAACGTACTGAGCCTCGTCAGCAGATACGTGCTCGGGAACATTGATGAAGTCAGCCCACTGGTTGCCGTTGGGGTTAGTGGCACGAGTAGCGTCTAACTTGATGGTGTGGGGAGTGATCTTCTGGAAGCCCCAGTTCTGAGTGGCATCGGGAGTGCCGAAGAGAGCGGTGAAAGCCTCGTTGTACTTAGACTTTACAACCTCTGTCTGGAAGTTGGGGTCGAAATGATACTTGTCGTTTGAGCATGATGTCAAACTGAACGATGCTGCGAGTGCAGCAGCTGCAAAGATGCTAATCTTTTTCATTTTGTTTTTGTTTTTTTGTTATCCAATTAGCTTATATGATTGTTTCTTTATCCAAGCTAAAGGGTGAGTGAATATTAAATTTGCTGCAAATATATACATTATTATATATATAGCAATGC
>JAGHUS010000083.1 GCA_018064685.1 Bacteroidales bacterium
TTTTCTGCAAGCGAGCAGAATTTGAGCAAAGAAGTCTTCGAAAGAAGCATCTTGTCAGCAGGCGGCTTGAAAAGCCAAAAGCTCATAGCCCAATGGCATCGCCTTGGGGCAAGAAAGAAGCATCTTGTCAGCTGTCGGCTTGAAAAGCCAAAAGCTCATAGCCCAATGGCATCGCCTTGGGGGCAAGAAAGAACATATATGGAAAAAACGTCATCAACGCTTTGTCAATTGGCGGTTCCTAACCCGAAAAGTTCCCACAGATGAGCATGGCGTATGTTCCTATTGGAGCTGGAGGAGTGATGTGATTGTTTTGTGGTCGGGAACGAGCTTTTTGTGCTACAGATTGAGACTGTTTCTTGATGATGTACCTCATTTTGGAACATCGCAAATGTTAAAATTTAACTTTTTGTGTTGAGGGAAGAAAGTTTTACTTAACTTTATGACCGCTAACAGTCACAAACAGGAAAAATGACAGGGACTTTATCTCTAAAACAGCTCGTCTTGGACGTGTGGATTCTGGAGCAGCTTCAGGAAGCAGGACATCCAGGACTTGCGCTTGAAGAACTACAGTTGAGGTGGGCTTCCAACTCGAATCATACAGGGGTGCTGAGCAGAGCAACCATGACACGCCATCGCAAGATGATCGAGGAGTTCTTCGGGGTCGTTATTGCTTCTCCCGACAAGAAGCATTACCGCATTATGAACCCCGAACAGCTACAGTTGGATTCATTGGCCAATGATCTTCTCGCCAGTGTCCAGGAATATCTTTTCCTTGATGAGTACCGCGAGCTTGGAGCTGCGATACAGCCAGCCCAGATATGGGCGGGACTATGCTACTTGCGTCCAATAGGTGAAGCACTTCACCATCATTACAGGTTGAAGGTACGCTATCAGAAGTTTACGGATGTTGAGCCTTATTATGCCGTGCTTGAGCCTTACTGCCTAAAGGCCGACAAAGGACGGTGGTATCTGCTTGCACACAAAATAGAGAGTGCACATTCCGAGGTTGACGTACAGGTGTTTGCCCTTGACCGGACGCTTTCATTGGAGGTCCTGAAAGAGACATTTATTCCAAATCAGGATGTTGATCCCGCCACATATTTCCGTGATTGCTTCGGTATCTGGAGGGACTATGAGCATTTCCCTGTTCAGGACATAACGATAGAATGCACCGAGCATGTGGCGCATTACCTGCGTACTTTGCCACTGCATCACAGCCAGGTTGAAATCAAAGCAGATCATAGCCACGAAAGCAGATGCTTGTTCAAGTTCCACATTTCGCCTTCTCCAGACTTTATATGTGAGCTAAACAAGTGGGGAAACGAGTGCGTAATGCTCAAAAGTGAGGGAAAAATAGAAAACTGGAACAAATAATCGAAGAATTTTAAGCCACAACAGCAATTATTAGAAGAAATTTTCCTAACTTTGACGTAATAATACGTATGTACGCGCTAAGGCGCGTTTCATATAAGACAAAGAACCAACAAATGCGCCTTACGACAAAGGTGCATAAAACATAAAAATAAACGAGTCCCCCTCGTAGTGCCGTGTAAAGGTTTGGTCGCCTGTCTTAACACTACTTGGGGGGATTTTGTATTAAGAGAGGATGGCTAACAGACGTAATTTCAACGAGAACACTAGAGTGCAGGTACCAGCGGCCATGCACCTTGTTCGTCTGGGATATAAATATCTCAGCAACATTGGTGAGTTTGATTATGACCCAAACACCAATTTGCTGACCAAGATATTCCTTCGCAGTCTGAAAAACCTGAATCCAGAGATGGATGCCTTCGAGCTTGATCGTACATACGACGACTTACTACGGACACTTGATAATGAAGACCTCGGACGAGAATTCTTTCAGAAGATTACAGCCACATCGGGCGTGAAATATATAGACTTTGAGCACCCCGAGAAGAACCAGTGGCATGTAACAACCGAGTTCACTTGCGAGAATCAAAAGACGCACGACAACTTCCGTCCCGATCTTACAGTATTCATCAACGGCTTGCCACTTGCCTTCATCGAGGTAAAGAAACCCTTCAACCGGGAGGGCATCATGGCAGAACGTAATCGCATTGACACACGCATGAGAAACAAAGCCTTCCTGCGTTTCTTCAATGCCACCCAGTTCATGATCTTCTCCAATAACGAGGAGTACAACACCGATAGCCAGGTACCTATCTCTGGAGCTTTTTACAGCACCATCAGCAGCAAGAAAGCTTTCTTCAACGTATTCCGTGAGGAGGATAAAGACTTGCTGCAGAAGTCAGGATACAAACCTGCTGTGGCTGACGAGGTGGAGCACGAGATACTCATCCACCGCAACTGTCCTCAGCTGAAGGCTCTGCCCGAATACCAGACCAATCAGCATCCTGATACCCCCACCAACCGCATCATAACATCTATGCTCAGCCGTGAACGTTTTCTGTTCATACTGCGATATGGCATCGCATACGTCAATCAGACAATTGAACTTGAAGGCGGCCAGAAGGTAACCGAGTTACAGAAGCACATCATGCGCTATCAGCAACTCTTTGCCACTTATGCCATCCGCAAAGGGCTTGACAAGGGCATAACAGGCGGTATAGTCTGGCATACACAAGGTTCGGGCAAGACGGCTCTTTCTTACTACAACGTCAAGTCCCTTACAGACTATTTCGCAAAGAAGAATACCCCTGTCAAGTTTTACTTTGTCGTTGACCGTCTCGACCTCCTGGAGCAGGCATCGTCCGAATTCGCAATGCGAGGATTAATAGTTCGTCAGGCGCAGAGCCGTGAAGAACTGATGGCAGACTTTCATGACAACACCGTTCGCCACAATGCCGAGGGTAAGCCCGAGATCATGGTCGTAAACATACAGAAGTTTGCCACCGACCACCAACGCATCTCCAAGAAGGAAGTTTATAGCACCAATCTTCGCCGCATTTTCTTCATCGACGAGGCGCATCGTGGTTATTCGCCTGAGGGCAGCTTCCTTGCCAACCTTTTTGAGGCTGACCAGCAAGCCATCAAGATTGCCCTCACTGGCACGCCACTGATTAAGTCAGAGCGCGAGTCGTGGCGTGTGTTTGGTGACTATATACACACCTACTACTACGACAAGTCCATCAGCGACGGCTACACCCTGAAACTGATGCGCGAGGACATCGAGACGGTCTACAAGGAAGAGATAACCGCCATTCTCGACCGGCTCACCAGTGAGGTGAAGGTAAAGAAGAACGACATAGAGCACAACACCATTATCGAGCACGACAGCTACCTGCGCCCCGTCCTACGCTATATCCTTCGCGACATCAAGCGCAGCCGCATCCAGCAGGATTCGCCACACATGGCAGGTATGATTGTCTGTGAAACTAACCCACAGGCACGCGAGGTATTCCGACTGTTGCAAGAGGAGTACGACACATTACAGGAGAAGCCGACAATCACAAAATATATCGAGATGGATCCTCAACCATTTGGCAATGTGGCAGAGTCCGTGGCGATGTATGGTCGTAAACCAGACCTGCGTTCCGTCCTCATCCTCCACGATGAGGGCGACAAACTGGAACGCAAGGGCAGCATCGAGGAGTTCAAGAAGACCGAGAACATCGACTTCCTCATCGTCAATGCCATGCTGCTCACGGGGTTCGACGCACCCCGTCTGAAGAAACTTTACCTCATGCGCAAGCTCGATGGGCACAACCTACTCCAGGCACTGACCCGTGTCAACCGTCCCTATCGTGATTTCAAGTATGGCTATGTGGTTGACTTTGCCAACATCAAGGAGAACTTCGTCGAGACGAACAACATGTACATGCGCGAGCTGAACCGAACCAACGAACGCAGCGAGGATGGCGACATACTCACGGGCGATGGTGCCGGCAATGCCCTCATGGTCAGCAACGAGGAGATACTGCAGAAGATGCGCGACATCAAGAGCACTCTCTTCCAGTATGCCACCGAGAATGCCGAAGAGTTCAGCCGCCAGATTGAGGAGATTAGCGACAAGGAGCAACTCTACCGCCTGCGACATGCCCTTGAAGAGGCCAAGGCACTGAGCAATCAGGTGCGCTCCTTTGGCGATGACGAACTGAAGGAACGGTTCGACACCATGGAGATCGACTCCGTGCCATCCCTCATCAGCGAGGTAAGCCACCGCATTCAGCGTATCAATCTGCTCGATTCTACAGACCACAAGGCCGACGTTTCGGGCATCATACGCGAAGCACTATCGATGTTGGAGTTCGAGGTTAAGAAGCGCGGTAACGAGGAGTTGCAGATAGTCTATAACGACTTGAAGGAACGCTATGACAACGTGGAGCATGAGTTCTCGCTTAACTTCGACACCGAGGAGGAGGCATACATCACGCTCTCCGAGGACTTCCGCCGTTATTTTGCTCGCAAGGGCTTCACACCCGACACCGTGGCCGAGGCTCGCGAGGACATCGACTACATGGATGCCGTGATGGAGAAGATCAAGAAGATCAACCGTGCCAATGCCGTACTGCGTGCCAAGTACAAGGGCGACGAGAAATACGTGCGCATCCACAAGCGTGTCCGGGAGGAAAACGAGCGTCGTGATCAAGCCACACCTAAGCAGAAGCCCATCATCAGCCACAACGAGATGGAGATAGCCAATGGGCTCAATGCCATCAAGAAGGTTGTCGACGAGCAAGTCTATCTTGACTACGGAAAGATGCTCAACCAAGGTTTCTTCGACCAACTCGTGATGATGAACCTTGCCACCCAGCTCCACCGCCTCAAAGTAGAAGCTGTTCGCGAAGACCGCAACTGGCTGCGAAATCGACTGGTCTCAGAATATTTAGATGGCTATAGAATGGGGATGTAAAGAATAAGAAAACAATAAGTCATAGATTTACAAGAAAATTGCTTAATTTACAAGAACAAGCACGCTATACTGATGAATTACAAGTGTATAGCAAATTGAAGATTTATATCAAAATACAAGATTTCTTTTATTTTCAATACAACAGCAATGACAATAGACGAAGCAACCAAGAAACTCATCGATGCACTGAAACAGACCTGCGGACACTTTGGTCTGGGCAACGATGGCAACGAATATAAGATCATCATACAGGTCTTCCTATACAAATACTTCAACGACAAGTTTGGCTACGAGGCCAAGAAGACACCCATCTTCGGCGAACGACTCTCACAGGCCGAGCGATGGGACCAGGAGTACGACACCTTCACCGACGACGAGGTGCTCGACCTCTTCGACTTCCTGCCTGCCGGTACACCTCGCTTGCGTCCCGAGCACACCATTGCCCACCTCTACAACGCACAGGGTCAGGCAGACTTCTCGGCTCTGTTCGACTCCACCATGATACAGATTGCCGACATCAATGCCGACATCTTCAGCATGGCCACCGTAGGAGGCACCAAGCTAACCATCTTCGAGAGCATCACGCAGTACATCCCCGACCATTCGCAGCGCGACGAGTTCGCCATCTCCCTGATGCGCTACATTGCCGACCCCGACACCAACTTCGAGCCCATCTTCGCCCAGAAGTACGACTTCTTCTCCACCATGTTCGAGTACCTCATCAAGGACTACAACAAGGACGGCGGCGGCAAGTATGCCGAGTACTACACGCCTCGCTCCATCGCCCTCATCATGGCTCGTCTGCTGGTAGGGCAGGAGCAGGACCTGCGCAACATCCGCTGCTACGACCCCTCGGCCGGTTCCGGCACACTGCTCATGGCACTGGCTCACACAGTGGGCGAGGACCGATGCACCATCTACTCGCAGGACATCTCGCAGAAGTCCTCCAAGATGCTCCGCCTCAACCTCATCCTCAACAATCTGGTGGGCTCCATACAGAACATCATGCAGGGTGACACGCTGCTCAACCCCGGCCACAAGAACGACGACGGCTCCCTGAAGCAATTTGACTTCATCGTCTCCAACCCACCCTTCAAGCTCGACTTCCCCGACACGCGCGACACCATAGCCGCCGACAGCATACGCTTCTGGGCAGGAGTGCCCAATGCCCCCAAAACCATCGACCCCGACAAACCCAAGATGGAGATCTACACCTGCTTCATCCAGCACATGATCAACTCCCTTACCGAGGGCAAGGGCCGTGGAGCCATCGTGGTGCCAACGGGTTTCATCACCGCCAAGAGCGGCATCAAGAAGAAGATACTGGAGAAGGTGGTCGATGAGCAGATCATCTACGGCTGTGTCTCCATGCCCAGCAATGTCTTCGCCACCACCGGCACCAACGTCAGCGTCCTCTTCTTCGACAAGAGCCGCCGTCACGACAAGGTCATCCTCATCGATGCCTCCAAGCTGGGCGAGACGCGCAAGGAGGGCAACACCCAGCGCTGCTTCCTCTCCGACGAGGAGATAGAGCGCATCGTCGGCACCTTCATTGCCGCCGAGCCCGTCGACGACTTCTGCGTCACCCCCACCTATCAGGAGGTCAAGGACAAAGGTTACAGCCTCTCTGCCGGTCAGTACTTCGACATCAAGATAGAGTACGTTGACATCACCCCCGAGGAGTTCACCGCTCGAATGGAGGACTATAAGCAACAGCTTGCCGCCATCTTTGCCGAGGGCAAGGAGTTGGAGAGTGAGATTATGAAGAACCTTGAAAAGCTAGAGATGTAAGGAGTATGAAGATTAAGTTATCAAGTATAACTGAAATAGTAAGTGGAGCAACACCATCGACATCAGTACAAGAGTACTATGATGGGGACGTTGTGTGGTTTACGCCAAAAGACCTTTCCGACCAAGGTACTAAATACATTAGTAAAGGCGAAAGGAACATTACAGAGGATGGATTTCGGAATTGCAGTGCAAGAATGATACCCCCGTATAATCTTTTAATGTCTTCTAGAGCTCCAATAGGCTTACTATCTATCAATGAAGTTGAATGTTGCACTAATCAAGGTTTTAAGAGCCTAATTGTGGATAGATCTAAAGCCAATGTAGATTATCTATATTACTACATAAAGCATCACTTGCCAGAAGTTGAAGCATTAGGAAGTGGAACAACATTTAAAGAAGTTTCGCGTGCATCTTTAGAGAAATGGGACATCGAACTCCCTGACTTACCTACTCAAGAAGCAATTGCTTCTGTCCTTTCTTCTCTCGACCGCAAAATCTCCCTCAACCGCAAGGCGAACGAGGTATTAGAATCGATGGCGAAGCAGCTCTACGACTATTGGTTTGTTCAGTTCGACTTCCCCAATGCAGAAGGAAAACCCTACAAATCATCAGGTGGCAAGATGGTCTATAACGAGACACTCAAAAGAGAAATACCCGAAGGATGGGAGGTGAATACTCTTTCTGAAATTGGCACATTCAGAAACGGCATTAACTATGACCCTAATGAACCGGGTGATGCTGAATATAGGATCGTCAATGTACGTAATGTGTCATCAACATCATTATTGATAGATTCTTCAGAATTAGATGTCTTGATGCTCGATGAACAAAAAGCCAACACTTATTTAATAAAAGAAGGAGATATTCTAATTACACGAAGTGGAAATCCTGGTGCAACAAGATGTTATTGTGAGTGTGAGATTCCTGCCGTCTATTGTGGCTTTATCATCTGCTTTACCCCTGTCCTTGCAATTCATCGTAAGTATTTACTCATGTTTTTAAAGAGTCGAGAGATGATAACAAATAATTTGAAGGGAGGTTCTATAATGCCAAATATAAGTCAAGATGCGTTAAAACCTGTCTGTCTACCGATTCCTGACACAGATGTTCTGAAGAGATTTGATGATTCTATCGTACCTATCTTATCGAAACTTCAGGCAAATTTAATTGAAACTAACCGCCTTACCTCCCTTCGCGACTACCTTCTCCCTCTCCTCATGAACGGACAAGTAAAGGTATCCTAATCGTATGAACAGACTCGTTATCATAGGCAACGGCTTCGACCTCGCTCATGGTCTCAAAACTAGTTACAATGATTTTGTGGATTGGTATTTGGAAAAAAGACTTAAAGGACTTCGTCAAGAACTAACTTATCTTTCAAAAGATGAACTATGTTCATTTACGTTGCCAAGAGAAGAAACTTGGCACGCTCAAATGTTCCAATTTCCGTGGGAGACAGGTTATTCTTTTAAGAATTTTTGGAAAATGCTAGAGAAAAGCGACTATGTGAAAATTGAATATAGTCCTCTGTTTAGCGAGATTCTTAAAGATAAAGCAGAAAAAGGTTGGGTTGACATTGAAAACGAGTATTATCGTATGCTTAAGGAAATATTGAAGAATAATGAGTCCTGTCAAGAACTAAACAAACAACTGCTATGCCTTCAGAAGCACCTCATAGAATACCTTTCAACTCAAAAGGTGGAAAAGAATGATGTAAACTATCAATGCATTATACTGGAAGATATAAAGGAGCAAGACATCTCTAATGAAGGTTTGCATAAAGTAAAAGAAGATGTTGAACACAGAAAATGTGACCCTTTTGAAATGATGGATCCTGAACATATCATGATGCTCAGTTTCAATTATACTCCAACTGTCAAACTTTACCAGAATCGCAATATCGAATACAACTTCATCCACGGAACTCTCGACAAGCCTGAGAGCATCATCTTCGGCTTTGGTGACGAGCTGGACAAGGACTATAAGGAATTGCAAGAAGCAAACGACAACGAGCTGCTGACAAATGTCAAGTCCGTCAAGTACCTCGAAGCTCCCAACTATCGTGACCTATTGCGCTTCATTGAGTCAGCACCATTTCAGGTATTCATCATGGGGCACTCGTGTGGCCTCTCCGACCGCACCCTCCTCAATACCATCTTCGAGCATAACAACTGCGTATCCATCAAACCTTTCTTCTACAGAAAGTCAGATGGCTCTGACAACTATCTCGAACTTGTCCAGAACATCTCGCGCAACTTCACCGACATGAAGCTTTTCCGCGACAGAGTTGTGAACAAAACCCAATGTGAGATAATGTAAAATATTTCAGTACTATGACAACACAAGAAGAACTTACTCAGTTGACTGATCTTATAAAGTCGCCAACTTTCCATATTCTCCCTGAATCTGCTCAGCAACCAACACTTGCTAAGCAGAGAGAGCTTGCCATAAAACTTGTTAATGAGAGAATGCAACAGTATATCAATCCGCTCGTCAAAGAATATGGCTTGGAGGATGTGTTTAATTTTCAATCAAAGGAAGTTTCCAAAGGGGAATTTGTTGAACAATCACTTGCAGAAAATAACAAAGATAAAGAGGCTCCTTCTGATTTTAAAGTTGTTTTTCCTGACGGAACCGAAATACATGAAGATGTTGCAGTTGAAACTTTCATTTTAGCATTACGTAAGATTGGTCTTGAACGTATTGCAGAAATGGATAAACAGAAGAAATTTGCCGGCTTTGATCTTGTTGGCAAAAAAGAACGATTAGGGGTCTCAGTAAAAAGACAAACTTTAGTTGATGGTTGGTGGATATACACCTCAATGAATAACGAATCTAAGGCGTCTACATTGTATCATATTAATAACGAATTGATGCTTGGGCTTACTATTTTCATAAACGAGCAGGAATATGTCCCTTCTAATAACTCAAACTCTTTTGGCATTAGAGTTCAATTTCCTGATGGAGAGGTTATTCATGAACCACAAGCAAAATATACGTTTGTAAATACACTTGTAAAAATAGGTCTAGAACGGATATATCGAGGTAACCACGGAGTAGAACATTCGGGATGTAAAATAGTAGATAGAATAAGGAAAGAGTCGTCTGCTGGACATGGTGATGATCAATGTGAAGTTGATGGATACTTTATATACACACATCTTAACAACAGAAACAAAGTCGAAGATCTAAAGAAACTGAATGACTACTTCAAGTTGAATCTTCTCATAGAAATGGACAGCGAGGATGGCTTTGTCGTTATGCAAAAGCCTAAGGCTACATACGACAAGACAACATATTCTTTGAACGGAGGCGAGTTCCTGAATAAGCGCAGATTTGCGTTGGCCCTTGTACGTCAATACGTTGATGACAATCCTGATGCCACATACGAAGACTTGAAAGAGGTATTTGTACCTGAAATCATAAGTGGAAGAGGGGTCTTGCGTTCTATCATGGATTTGGATGATCTAAAACAAGAAGAGATACCCAAGCGCTACATGATGGCTGACGAGGATTTAATCACACTGAAGAGTGACGATATAATTACCGTTTGCTCACAGTGGAACCTGGAGCGAATAGAGAAAATGGTTAATATTGCAGAAGCTTTAGGATATACGGTAGAATCACTAGCAAAGGACTAATGGCAAAATACAATAAAGGTGATAAGGTGATCAATGCATCGAGCAGGGAAAAAGGCATCATAGTAGATGTGTATCCCCCTCGACGCGGCAGGCAGATGTACAGTGTGCAGTACTCCGATCGTATAAATGACGAACTGAGTGGTGTCCTTTTGCCTGACGTTGATATGAGCGATCCTTTTGAACGCATTCGTCAGAACTATTTTAACTACTATACGGAATATCTGAAGGAAAACACTGCCTTTAAGATTCGTAGTAGCAACAATAGTACAATATCATCTTTAAAAGCGTCAAAGACTCTGTTCCGGCCATATCAGTTCAAGCCGCTGCTGAAATTTCTGGAATCTGATAACAGACGAGTTTTAATAGCCGACGAGGTGGGTCTTGGTAAAACCATCGAAGCTGGACACATCATGCTGGAGCTCAAAGCGCGCAATGAGTTCCGCAATGCACTTGTGATTTGCCCTAAATCACTGATAAACAAATGGGCAACAGAACTCACAGAGAAGTTTGGCCTTGCCTTCATTCCCATCGAAGACAAGAAAGAACTGATTCATGAACTTAAAAACCATAATGGACATGTTCGTGCAGTCATTAACTACGACAAGGTAAGAGATGAAAGTGACGTCACGCAATACATCATCGAAAACAATATCAAGTTCAGCTGTATTGTGTGTGATGAGTCTCACAAGTTGCGCAACTCAAACACGCATGTTTATGCAGGTGCAAAGCAGATTCTGCTGAATGCAGACAGTGTAGTATTGATGTCGGCTACGCCAATTATGATTGACGAAGAGAACCTCTTTAATCAGTTGAGACTATTGGATGGCGAGCATTATGACAACTACGAGGTATTTGCTAATAACCTTCAGTTCAACAAGCCATTTGTACGTGCTCTAAGCCGTTTGAACAAAGGGGACAGCCTCCCAGAGATAGCAGAAGAATTGGAGAATGCAGAGGTTGTAACCTATAATACCATCAACGAAGTTACGACATCATCAGTCACAACGATCAAATCACTGATTCCGAAATATCGTTTGTTGGAAAGAATCCTGGAGAACCTAAACTCAGGTGAAGATACGCCTGCCATGCGAGCCAAGTTGCAATATGATCTTGCAGAAATGAGTCCGATGAACACCATCTTTTCGCGCACAAGGAAAAAGGAGGTTGAGACACGCGAAGAGCAAACGAGGCGTAACCCCCACACACACATCGTACACTTGACAGCAGATGAATCCACAGAATATCAGACACAGATAGAGGACTATGAGGAAGATCATGCCATCATTGATGAGTATGGTAATGAACGGAAAGGTGGCTTCGGTGTAGTTACTCTTCGACGTCAGCTTGCCAGTAGCGTATGGGCTACAGCATCGGATGATACCCATCTGAACGCTGGTCGTGATGTGTATAGTGACAAGAAAGATTCCAAATTTGATGAATTGCTGAATATCATCGGTGATGTATTCTCGCATGGAAACAACAAACTGATTGTTTTTGGTATCTTCAAGAAGACTCTGAAATATCTGAAAATAAGATTAGAGCGTGCAGGTTACCGCTGTGCTATTATGTATGGCGGTGGCAAGATGGATAAGAACCAAGTTTTGCAGCAATTCCAGTTTGATGATAGTATTCAGATTCTACTGACATCAGAGATTGGCAGTGAGGGTCTTGATATGCAATTTTGTAATGCTCTTGTCAACTATGACCTACCATGGAACCCCATGGTGGTGGAACAACGAATAGGCCGAATAGACCGTTTCGGGCAGAAATCCGAGAAAATAAACATCTACAATATCGTTGTCTCTGAGTCTATACTTGAAGACATCTATATTCGTCTGCTTAACCGTATTGGTATTTTCCGTGAAAGCATAGGAGATTTGGAAGCAATATTGGATGCGGAGATAGAGTCAAATGGTACAACAGAAACCATACAAGATGCCATAAAGAATATTGAACGTGGATTCTATTCTGACAAACTCACCCCAGAAGAGGCATTGGAAAAACAGAAGCAGATAGAAAGGGCCATAGAGAATGAGAGACTAAATCTGAAGAAAATTGAGGAGGGACTTACCAATTCTCTTACCAATGATGCTTATTTCCAAAATGAGATAAACAAGATCTTACGAAACAACTCGTATGTTACTGAGCGTGAATTGCAGGCTTTCCTTCAATTACTATTGAAAGAGGCACTGACAACATGTGCGTTAAAGCAGTGTGAAGAAGAGAGTTGTGTGTATGTTTTGTCTATTCCCAAAAGTGACACGGCCGTACTTAGAAGATTCTTGGAGAATCATCGCCCAAACGATGTTGAAGGTCAGAGTCTGTTCCGACACTTTATTGAGAAGACGAGAGATGATTTGGAGATACGCATCACTTTTGACCAGAGTAGAGCTTTCTCAGATAAACGCCTTGAGTTTATAAATATCTATCATCCACTCATCATCGCAGGTCTGCTATACTTTGATAAGGCACGGCAGGAAACGAAGAATACGTTCTATTTTGAACTGCATCGTACAGGTTTGCCAAGTAGCTTAGCCAATGGCAAATACATCCTTGCCCTCTATAAGATTTCCATATCAAGAAGAGTGTTTGGCGATAAAATCCAGGAAAACGAATCACTCTATCCTTTATTATTTGATATCAAGAATGATTGTATTATCGAGGATAGAGACTTGACCGAACTATTCATGGGACGTGCCCAGGTTGATGGCGAGTATGCCAACATGGAAGAAGGTTTCAAACTTGATACAGATGTGGTCGAGAATCTTCGATACGACTTGAAGGAACAAATCTACTCATATGTTGAACACTATAAAGAGGATACATTGCTTCGTATTGAGAATGCTCGCGATATGAGATATCAAGCTACATTGCAATACTATGAGTCGCGCGAAAGAAGCATGGAGGCAGCCATCAGGAACCAGGAATACATGGTGGAGATGTTCACAATGATGAATAATGACGAAGAGCGAAAGAAGGCAGAAAGGACATTGCCACTTTTCAGAGCCAACCTGCGTGACTTGAAACAAAAAAAGGAACTCGACCTAGATAGAATAAGTAGAGATCCTGAACTTAAAGTAACTGAGAATATTCATTCCATCAACCTTGTAAATCTAATTGACTAATGGCAGACGTGATAACAGTGGGGCTTGACTTCGGTACTCATCAGACAAAAATATGTGTACAGCGCAAGCCTGACGAAGGCATGGGCAGGCCGATATATGAGTTCCTCACCTTCAAGGATTTGAAGGGAGAAAAGCATTATGCAATACCTTCAGTCATACAGCGAAACGACGATGATACTCTGTCTTATGGATTTGTTGACGAGGAGCTTATCAAGAAGACTGATGGTGATACGATCTTGTATGAACTTCCAAAACCAATGGAATATAATGTGAGTGCATTTGACTTGTACGAGCAATATAGTACAACGGAGGATATGGACGAATCACTTGATGTTCTGAATACAATGATAACTGCTCGCAAGGCTCAATTGCAAAACAGATATGAACACAAACTTCGACAGGCAAAAGAGCACAACGCTGAAGTGTACGGATTAAAGTATCGACATTTATATCGTTATTTTAAACAGGCTACTTTTTCTGAAAGGACATGGGATAAGGACATTGATCCTGATATTCTGTCAATCTGGTATCTGGCTTACTTGATATTCAAATTGGAGGATCTTTATGGACAGGACTTCGCCATACAGATGGGTATACCAACGGATGATAATGATTTACGATTGAAGAAATGGAAAGCAGTACGTATTCTGATGAGTGCTTACAGGCTGGTTGAGGAGGTTTTTGAAAATGACCTTTCTGCCTTTCTATCTACTCGGATAACGGACCTTCTGGGAAAAACCGTATATGTAGAATATAGTGAAGAGAAAAAAGATGAGTACTTCATTAAAGTGTTCCCTGAAGCATACGCAGGTCTTATGCCCTTAACCACGAGGGGAAAACTGACGGATGGAATGAGTCTTACCATCGACATTGGAGGTGGTACTACTGATATATCATTTTTTACCATAAATAATAATGAACCGCTTATCTACAAATATTGGAGCATACCAAAGGGGCTGAATTATTTGACCGAAAATAGTGGCATAAAAGACACGAGGAAGCTTGAAGAGAAGGATATTGACGAAAATCTTCTTTTGTTATTCAAACAGGATATCATAAACCATGTTGGTATGCTTACGACAAAATTGTATAGGCTGTTTTCAGCAAGCAGCTTGTATAAGGCAAAGTTGACGAATGCGCTTACCGATAGAGTTGTAATATATGCTGGGGGAGGTAGTACGTTTGACTTCCTGCTGTCGAGTGTCGGAACATTTACTGATGTCAAGGACATAGATCCAGAATATTGGCGTGAAGAAAGAATAGTGAACCCCGAGAAGGTGTTGAAGTTATGCCCTATACTGAATACTGCTTATGGCCTTTCTATTGAAGCCGAAACAGATGACATACAGCTAAAACCTTTGGATTCTATCTTTGACAGCGAATCCTTCCGTGAACATACAAACAAGACGTTTAACTATATAGATAAGGACATGGTATGAAAAACTATACGGTAACAGAATTTCTCCATACCTTTGCAGATGATAGTTATTCTTTGACAGTGGCACTTTACGAATTACGTAAGGTACTCTCTCAACAGAGGCTAGACCTAACAACTATCGAGCGATTGGTGTTAGGAAAACGATATTTCTCGGAGGAAATGAGCATAAATCTCCAAAACATCAAAGGTCGTACAATGTCTTTAGGGTTCTTACTCGCACTATGTGCAGTAAAAGAGAAACCGGAGATTGCAAATGTGTTCAATGATGATAACTCAATGCTGTTTCAAGGACTGATTTGTTCTAAACCAGAGAAGATACAGTTTGTAGAACTCCTGTGGCATGCACCCGAACTTATGCAATGTTCACTCTTCCGAAATACGCTTGCTGTTATACGCAGTTACATCAAAGGTGAAGGGTATAATGAGATAGCTGCCAAATGTATCACAGAAAATTTGGTTCGCCCTTACGCAATGAATGAGGACGAATATTTTAGTATCGTTTCATCCACGGATGACCACGATTATTCTCGTCCCGTTCTTGGTAAAAGTTTCTATAACTTTAAAAATTCCTCGCTTGTCAAATATAGTCAAAATCAAACAGATGGTTTGATAGAAGACTTTACTGAGGTTATCTGTAACAATGCTTTTCTGGGATGCCGTAAGCTCGAGACACTGACTATACACAAGAACATTTGCTATATAGGCAATACAGCAATATCTTGTTGCGAAAGATTAAAGGCTATAACTTTTGAGGGATCAAATGTGAAATTTGGATTATTCCCTATACTTGAATGTCCAAATCTTGAATCAATTATTGTTCCAGAGGGTGCTGTAGATTACTACAGGGATAAACTTCCATATTACAAGTCTATTATCCGCTCAGAATATCCTACGGATGTAGAAGAAATTGTTGATGAGGACACAATCTCGCCTTCTGACATTTCCGATGATGAGTTTGTGGAATTGACCATGGAATTAATCGATAACGCTAAGACTGACAGAGGTGGATACACAAAGTCTCAGTTGGCAGCGGTTGGAATTGGTTGGCCACCACCACCCAAAAATGTTTGGCAGAAGTCATTAGTCGGGAAAAAAATAACCAAGGAACAGTTTCAACAGTTTAATGAACACGTATATAAGACAAAAGCATACTCAATTAATGATAAGAGAGTTGTTATGACCTGTGTATCTGAAGACTCAAGCTCCAGCGACCAGGTTCATGGGTTAGATTTCTACAAAAAGAAATTCGCCTCTCTTCACACTGCCATTGTAAAAGGCAAGAAGGCTCCTCATAAGGCATTACTGCTTTTGGCTATAATGGATGCCGCTGAAGATCAATGCTACGAATGCGAACCTGTAATTTTGCTCGATGATGAACTTCAGGATTATTTCAAAGCGTGCGTAAAGAGATATGGTATAGAAGGAAGCTCTCCAAATATCTGTATGCCATTCTACCACATGCGAAGCGAATCATTCTGGAAGCAGAATTATCGTTCGGGATATGATGAAACTTCGCAATTATCATCATATTCAATCTCATCGCTTAATACGATGATTAAGGATGCAGTAATCGACGAGGAGCTTTGGGAACTGATGCGAGATAGTCATTCTCGCAAAGAACTAAGACAGGTGCTAGAAGAAACATATCTCTCAAATGAGGAATTATTAATGACCAAACTCGTTGACAAGTCATTGCTATATCAAGGCTTCACCATTCCTGTAGCAGAGCATGAGAAGTTCTATGCACATCTGCCTAAACCCCTGAAGCATGGTGAGCAATGTAAGATCAAGGTATGGATGGATGGTCAGGAATACACCTGCTCGCTCATCAACCAAGCCTTCAATCAGTCACTGTTTGCTGATCATAAGGATGTATTACAGGTAAGATGGAATGAATCCGATCCCATCTGCCAACACATTCAGAACGTTTTCGAGCGTTCCAAACAATACATTGATAGTGCTCGTAGTACAAGAGAGGTAGGTACTAAAACCGTCATTCGTGTGCCCAAAGATATGCAGCAATTCATAGAGGTGTACGGCACAGAGAAGAAACTGGAGTTTAGGTTTAAGGGAGTAAAGTAATAAGGTATGAAAAATGAGGTGCTTTATATATGTAAAGAAACAAAAGATCTGTTTGAGCGTCAATTTGCAGAAATATGTGATAGAAAAATTCCTGAACTAAAGAAAGAGTTAGAGGAAGTACGTAATAATTCACTTTACGACTATAAGATTCCATTTTTAATTACTGAGTTAAATAAAATGGATAAAGAGGCTGTAAAGATTAATGAAATTATTAGATATAGCAAGTTTTTGACCTCAAAGGATGTTGACAAATATATAGTAGGACCGCTTGCTGAAGTAGAGATTAAATTTAACGACGGTAGAACCATAAATTTTAATATAGCAGATATAGCTTCTTCAAGATATTACTCTCTAGATTTACCTATTGTCAAATCTATTCTCGGAAAGATGGTTGGTGAAACTGTAAATTTCAATGTAGGTTCTCATGTTAACGAGTTAAGAATCACAAGGATAAATTATTATGATTCTCTTATTAATGAATAACATGTGAAAGTACCTAACTAAACTAATATATTATGGACGACTTAGACGATTTTCTACTCTTCAATGCCATCGAGGATGCACGCGAAGAGAGCGAGAGAGAAAACGACAGTGACAACTACAACTCATTCGACTCGTCGTGGGATAGCGGGTCGTCGGATGAGAGCGATGAGGGATAACCAGGCTCTTCTCCGCCTCGGAGGCTGAATAGAATAAGCAAAGTATTATTATGAGTGACCTTGGATGGATTCCTGTTCTTCTCCGGCGCATTTGACGGTGGCAGTTCAAACGGCAGTGGAGGTGGGAACAACTCTAACATGGGGTGTATAATTCTTGTCCTTTTCCTTACCGCAGTCGGTGTGTTTTGCAATTGGGCTGCCATACAGGAAAGATGGTTACCTAATCATGAAGATACCGCAGATTCCATAGTGGAATATGATTCGATCGTGTGGGACGATGGTATTGAGTGTGATTATTAACTAAAGTCCCCCACCTCTTGATAGGGGCGGCCTGAAAGGCCACTATTCTCATAACCCAAGGCGTCGCTTCGCTTTGCCGTTGGGCTGAATGCTTTCTGGGCTTTCAGCCCGTTTGGCAGGGTGGGATCTTTAGTATAATAATGTGTGTTAGCCTTGGATGACCAGCTTCATGGCTGATTCATCAAGAGCAAAAAACAACATGATGTGCATATTGGTGCCAATTGCCACCCGAAAGACATCATAATACCCAAAATCAATGCCTCTGCATCAAGAATTTGGTATGAAATTTCTATTTTGTTGCTGATATATGAAAGAAAAGTTGTAAATTTGCGGGAAAATCACAAATCTTTGAGTTAAAAGTATGATTATTGAATTTTGTGCAACCAATTATCTGTCGATAAAAGAGGAACTGAAGTTGTCATTTATTGCAACGCCTCTGAAGGAATCCGTACAGGGTGCCAGTAGTTTGTTTGCCCTTTCGGACACGGGCATTTCTCTGCTAAGAAGTGCCGTACTTTATGGTGCTAACGCTTCGGGTAAGTCGAATGTGCTGAAGGCGATGGCGTTCTTCAAACGGTTTGTAGCGGATTCGTTCAAAGACAGTCAGGCGGGTGAGGAAATTGACGTTGAGAACTTCCGTTTGAATGCCAATAGTGTAAAAGAGCATACTGTGATGGAGGCGACATTTACGGATGGCGAGTACATCTATCGCTATGGCTTTGAGGTGGACAGACGCTCTGTGCAACAGGAGTGGCTCTACAGGCGTTTGGCCAAAAAGCGTGCAAAGGAGGTTGAATTATTCTACCGTGATGGTAATGAGACAAGTGTTCATCCTAAGAGCCAGGTGTTTCAAGAGATTGTAGGCAGAAATATGGTTCGTGGCAATGCTCTGTTGCTATCCACGGCTGCACAGTTCAATGAGCAGACATCGGTAAGTATTCTCAGGTGGTTGTCTGACACTCAGGTGCTTTTCTGTTCGGAAGACGAGAAACTTTGGGAAAATGCCATACGTTATTTGGACGATGAGAAGTTGCGTGAGAGAATAACTGCTTTTGCCCGTTATGCGGATCTTGGCATTGAGAATATCTCGAAGGTGGATAATCGTCTCGTCAGCCATCATCGCCAATATGACGATGAAGGTCGGGAGGTGAACAATGTGGCATTTGCCTTCAACCGGAATGAGTCGGAAGGTACAATAAAATATTTTGCTCTAGCGTACCCCATCATTGATGCGCTGGATCATGGCAAACGAGTCATCATTGATGAACTTGACTCCAAGTTGCATCCATTGCTGGTGAAGCGTATCATTGCTCTCTTCAATGATGCCAGCACCAATCCTCATGGTGCACAGTTACTGTTTACTGCTCATGATACTCATCTTTTGAGTGCTGAACTTTTCCGCAGGGATCAGGTATGGTTTACGCAGAAAGACAACCTTGGTGCCACTGAGCTTTATTCATTGGCAGAATATAAGGTGCGCAGCAACTCGCCTTTCGAAAAGGATTATCTTCTGGGCAAGTATGGCGCAACACCCTTGGTGGGCGACATGGAACGAGTACTTAACACTAAGAAGTAGCTATGGCAAAGCGACGTGACCACAAGAACTCAAACCTGACTCGCAAGACGGGGGGCAGGGAGATTAAGCAATCATTCCTCATCGTATGTGAGGGCGAGAAGACTGAGCCTGACTACTTCAAGGCTTTCCGCATGACTACGGCTACGGTAAAGGCTGTGGGACAAGCCATGAACACCATGACGCTGGTGAGCAAGGCTATCAGTATTCGTGAAGCTGACAAGCAGAAAAAACTCAGATACGACCAATGTTGGGTGGTGTTTGATAAGGATGATTTCCCAGCTAAGGACTTCAACCAAGCCATACTGTCTGCCGAAAAGAATGGATTTCACGTTGCATATAGCAATCAAGCCTTTGAATACTGGTTCCTTCTGCATTTCAACCTCTATACAGGCGCCCTTCACAGAAATCGCTATGCAGAGATGCTGACAAAACTTACCGGCATACCATACGCGAAGAATGAAGGTCATGGTGCGGTCATGTACAATCTGCTAAAAGCTCGTCAACCGAAAGCTATTGCCAATGCAGAACGTGTGCTGACGGAAATAGCAAATGGTAATCCAGCAGAAGAAGAATCTTCCACAACGGTCCATCGCCTTGTTCAAGAACTCAATAAGTTCTTGTAATTAGTCACTCTTGGATGACCAACTTCATGCTTGATTCATAGAGAGGAGCAAATACTCTGATCTACGAGATATAATCACAAAATGATCGGCATACAGAGTCTGAAACTGAAACTATTTTTCGGAAAACTTTTTTTTGAATGTTGCAGGATAGCACGGTTCTTCTAGCAGGGGCAACTTGACCGAAGCGCAGAAGAAGGAAGTTCACACGGACAGGTATCACACAAGTCCGCATTCACCAAGAGCAGACGGTGGGTGCGGACTTCTATAATATATAAAACAAAGACTCCCGACCTTCCGCAGGGGAAAGTCGGGAGTTCCTCGAATTGCAAGATGCGAGGATAGGATTTAATTAATAATGTGTTGAGCTTGTCTCAACGAAAAAAAGGAATAGATGCGCAAAGGCACCTATTCCTTGTATTGGGAAGTATCGGATTACTTCTTGTTCAGAGCGAGGTCAACGTTTACAGCACATGCTACAGAGCAACCTACCATGGGGTTGTTACCGATGCCGAGGAAGCCCATCATCTCAACGTGTGCGGGAACTGATGAAGAACCAGCGAACTGAGCGTCTGAGTGCATACGACCCAGAGTATCGGTCATACCGTAAGAAGCGGGGCCTGCAGCCATGTTATCGGGATGCAAGGTACGGCCGGTACCACCACCTGAAGCTACTGAGAAGTAGGGCTTACCAGCGCGGGTACGCTCCTTCTTGTAGGTACCAGCAGTGGGGTGCTGGAAGCGGGTGGGGTTGGTAGAGTTACCAGTGATAGAAACGTCTACGTCCTCCTTCCACATGATGGCAACACCTTCGCGTACGTCGTCAGCACCGTAGCAGTTTACTGCTGCACGGGGACCGTTAGAGTAAGCGATGCGCTGTACCTCCTTCAGCTCGCCAGTGAAGTAGTCGAACTGGGTCTGTACGTAGGTGAAACCGTTGATACGGCTGATGATCATAGCAGCGTCTTTGCCGAGACCGTTGAGGATGCAACGGAGGGGCTTGTCGGCTGGTCTTGACTTGTTAGCCATCTGGGCAATCTTGATAGCACCCTCGGCAGCAGCGAATGACTCGTGACCTGCGAGGAATGCGAAACACTTGGTCTCGGGCTCGAGCAGACGAGCAGCGAGCTCGCCGTGGCCGATACCAACCTTACGGTCGTCGGCTACAGAACCGGGGATGCAGAATGACTGCAGACCCTCGCCAATGTAGTTGGCAGCCTCGACAGCGTTCTTAGCCTTCTCCTTCAGAGCGATAGCGGTACCTACAACGTAAGCCCACTTAGCGTTCTCGAAGCAGATCATCTGGGTCTCCTCGCAAGTCATGTAGGGATCCAGACCAGCAGCCTCACAAATCTCGTTAGCCTCCTCGATAGAAGCAATACCGTGCTTATTCAAACATGCCAAAATCTGCGCAATACGACGGTCCTGGCTCTCAAACTTTACTTCACGTATCATATTGTATTCCTCCTATATTTTAGTCCTTGCGGGGATCGATTGACTTAACAGCACCGTCCTCAGCCTTGGTGCGGCCATAGGTACCGGTAACACTCTTCAGAGCCTCGTCGGCAGGTACGCCCTTCTTGATAGCGTCCATGAACTTGCCCATGTGAACGAACTCGTAACCACAAACCTGGTCGTCCTTGTCGAGATACATCTTGGTGATGTAACCCTCGGTGAGCTGCAGGTAACGGGTGCCCTTAACCTTGGTACCGTAGAGAGTACCGGTCTGAGAGATGAGACCCTTGCCGAGGTCCTCGAGACCAGCGCCGATCATCAAACCACCCTCAGAGAAAGCAGACTGGGTACGACCGTAAACAATCTGGAGGAAGAGCTCGCGCATAGCGGTGTTGATGGCATCGCAAACGAGGTCGGTGTTCAGAGCCTCGAGGATGGTCTTGCCGGGCAGAATCTCAGATGCCATAGCGGCAGAGTGAGTCATACCTGAGCAACCGATGGTCTCGACGAGAGCCTCTTCGATAACGCCTTCCTTAACATTCAGGGTGAGCTTGCAAGCGCCCTGCTGGGGTGCACACCAACCGATACCGTGGGTCAAACCGCTGATGTCCTTAATCTCCTTTGCCTGTACCCACTTTCCCTCTTCGGGGATGGGAGCAGGACCATGGTTGGGGCCTTTGGCCACGCAACACATGTTCTGTACTTCGTGTGAATAAACCATAATAATTAATTATAAATTGGTATTTGTGATACAAATCTATGTGCAAAAATAGATAAAAATAGGTATTCTTGCAATTATTTCAGTGGTTTTTTCTGAATTGATACTAAAATGGGTAGATTTTAAGGTGTGAAAGTTGCAATTCGGGGATGGATTTAGTATCTTTGCACGCTTATTATTGGGTTATGTGGTTATGAGGTTATGAGGTTATGTGGTTATGAGGTTATGTGGTTATGAGGTTATGTGGTTATAAGGTTGTGAGGTTATAAGGTTGTGAGGCGTTAAAACCAAAATAAAAAATAGAATATGGAGATAAAGATAGATGAGAGTGCCGTGATAGCGGCTGCACAGGAGGGAATGGATGCCTTTGTGGAGCTTTTCCGCAAGCATATTCTGGATGCTATAGGTGGTGAACTGAATGCAGAGACGATGCCTAAGCTGAATGCTGACCAGATAACACTGCTGGCCTATATGACGGTGCGCGAAGAGGTGATGGACGGTGGGTTTGTGCAGCTCATTCACAACGGCTACGGACCGTTCATCTTCCTCAACCCATTTGCAAAGGCTATGCGTCAGTGGGGATGCAAAGAGTTCACGAATCTCATCTATGACGGCAGGAAGCTGTTTGAACAGTATGGTGATGAGCTGACGAAGGACTGTACTGACGAGGAGTTCATGGCGCTGTTTGAGCAGTATCCCGAGTTTGACGATCTGGACGACCGCTTCATTGAGATGGAAGAGGAAGTGACAGAGACTGTGGCACGATATGTGGACGAAAACATTGAGCGGTTTGCCGAGATAATCAAATGATTAAACGGTTAATCGATTAGACGTTTAAAGTGTTCGATCTATGGCAAAGAAAGAGATAAAAAAGAATTACGCAATACAGATCA
This sequence comes from Bacteroidales bacterium, assembly GCA_018064685.1. Classification (GTDB taxonomy): domain Bacteria; phylum Bacteroidota; class Bacteroidia; order Bacteroidales; family Bacteroidaceae; genus Physcousia. The sequence goes on from JAGHUS010000083.1 coordinate 23,133, forward strand.
AGAACAAGCGGGCTGAGTTTGACTACCTTCTGCTTGACCAGTATACCGCTGGCATCGTGCTGACGGGAACCGAGATAAAGAGCATCCGACAGGGAAAGGCTTCGCTGGTGGAGACATTCTGCTACATCCGCAACGGCGAGGTGTGGGTTAAGAATATGTATATTGCCCAATACAAGGAGGGTTCGTACAACAACCACGTGGAGCGACGCGACCGTAAGTTGCTGCTCAACCGCAAGGAGATACGCAAGCTGCAGAGCGGCGAGAAGACTCCCGGCTACAGCATCGTGCCTACTTTGCTCTATGTCAATGAGAATGGGCTGGCCAAGCTTGACATCTACCTGTGCCGCGGTAAGCGGGAATATGACAAGCGTGAGACGCTGAAGGCGAAGGACGACAGACGGGAGATGGACAGGGCATTCAAGAAGAGCTACTAGGCGAGTTCATAGTTTATAGTTATTCGACATGCGTCTTATCATGCTTCGCAGTCATAATTTACAATTTAGCTGACGCGATGAATTCACCTTTCGCCTCTATTCTGTTTCCTTTAATGACATGTGTATTGTTTCTTGTCTCGTGCGGTAAGCGGGAGGCAAGGGATGTTGTGGATGCCTTGCCAACTATCTTTCCCGACTATACCGAGGTGACGGTGCCCAGCACGATTGCTCCGCTGAACTTTGGCGTGACGGGGGCTGTGCATGTGCAGGCTGTGATGCGCAACGACAAAGGTTGTGAACTGATGGCCGAGGGTGATGAATATCTGGACATTGACTCTGCCGGATGGCACGAACTGCTGGCCGATGGCGGCGACCTGCAAGTGAAGGTAAGCGTGTGGGACGATGATCATCCTGATGGTGCCACGTATCGTCCTTTCATAATACATGTCAGCCAGGACGCCATCGATACGCATATCACCTACCGCCTCATACCTCCCGGCTATGAGGGATGGCAGGATATGGGTATCTACAAGCGTAACCTGAGCAACTATGATGTGCAGACCCTTGTCGACAATAGTGCCGACCGTAATTCGTGCATGAACTGTCACATTCCCTGTCAGAGCGATGCTTCTGCCTACGTTTATCACCTGCGTGGTGAGCAGGGCGGAACTATCATTCATCACGATGGCATTGACGAGAAGATCGACCTGCGCCAGTTGGCCGAAGGCCGTCATGGCTCGCATCCCGCCTGGCATCCTAGCCGTCGCTGGATAGCCTTCTCGTCGAACGACACCAAGCAGATATTCTATGCTCGCAGTCGCGACAAGATAGAGGCTTTCGACCTTTGGTCGGACTTATATATATATGATGTAAAGAACAAGCGTGTCATACTCGACGAGCGTTTCACCGATGCGCAGCAATGGGAGACCTATCCTTGTTTCTCGCCCGACGGGCATTGGCTGTACTTCTCGACAGCCCACGCGGTGCACATGCCCGAGCAAGCCAACGAGTTGCATTACAGCTTGGTGCGTGTGCCCTTCGATGCGGAGACGGGGCAGTTGGGTGACACTGTCGACACGCTATACAGTACCTCGCAGCGCGGGGGGACGGCCCTTATGCCACGTGTCAGTCCCGACGGGAAGTTCCTGCTCTACACCGTGGCCGAATATGGGGCTTTCAACCTGTATCATAAAGAGTCGGACTTCGAGATGATGAAGATCCCGCAGTTCTCTCCGTCCGAAGTCTCTGCGCAGGAGGCTTTTGGCAGTTTTGTGGATTGCAGCGCCATCAACAGCAAGGATGCTGAGAGCTACCATGCGTGGAGCTCGAACGGAAGGTGGATGTTGTTCAGCAGCAAGCGTGTGGACGGTCGTTACACACGCCTCTTCATAGCCCATTGGGATGGCGAGAAGTGGAGCAAACCCTTTATGCTGCCGCAACAGGATACGAGGCTGGACATACGGCTTATGATGGCCTATAATGTGGCGGAGTTTGAGTGACCCCACCCCTAGCTCCGCCCCGAGTCGGGGGATAGACGAAACAGGAAAGATGAGTAAACTAAAAGGAAAGAAGAAGAAAAGGGGACTTGCATTGCGTGTGAGTCCTACCAGGCTGACATGTGCTCTCTATGGGGTCTTCGTCGTCCTTTACGTGCTCGTAGTCGGTACACGCTATGGCGTTATCTTCCGCATGATAGAGGCCAATAGCTGGACGGACGAATATTTCTGCCACCTCTGCCGTTACCCCTATCTGGGGGCTTTGATGTATGCGCTTCCTATGGCACTAGCAGGTCTTGTATTCTGCTTGTTCAGATTAAGAAAATATGCTCCTTTGACTCTTCTTGTTCCCTTGTTTCTGGCTTATTATTTTGCACCACATCTCCGCACGGACGAGGGCAGCTATCGCCTCTTTTCGGCAGAGATGGAACAGGAGAGGCAGGTGTGCAACTACATCCTTATGGCCGACGACAAGCAGTGGGACGAACTTCAGGAGACGCTTCGCCGCGATGGCAATATGGACACGCCATTGGGTATGCGATATGCCTTGTTGGCCGAGAGCGCGCTGGGAAGATTACCCGATGCGCTCTTCCGCTATCCCGTACACTCGCCCGACGATCTTTTGTTCCGTGGCGACCGTTCGGCAGTCAGTTGCCAGTTCAACCGTCAGTTCTACGAGAATCTGGGTGTCTACGATGAGGCCTTCCATCAGGCTATGGAATATGGCGTGAAGCAGAAGGGTGGTTGTTGCCTAGGCACTTTGCGCCACCTCGCCGACTATGCCTTGGCCAGTGGTGATTGGCAGGTGGCTGAGAAGTATCTGACGGTTCTTGCCGACGCCTGGTTGCAAGGTGACTTTGTAGAACAACGGCGCACGACGCTTGCTGAGGTGCGTGAGCAAAGGCTGCAGGCCGAGGCCAGACAGGACAGCACATTGTTATTGCCGCTCAGAGGCGAGAGCTTCGTGGGACTATATCCCCTGCGCAGTGAGATGGTGCGATTGGCCTACTACGAGGAGGGCGACAGCCAGAAGGCTGTGGACTATCTGCTCTGCATTGCCTTGCTTGAGAAGAATCTGGACACGTTCTACAATGTCCTCACTGAGTTTCCCCACTACCAACAACGTGTTTTGCCGCAATGCTATCAGCAAGCCATTGACATACTGCAGTCGCAGGGAATGGCTTGGCGAGATGCTTCACAGGGCTCATACGCGTATTATTTTTATAATGTAGCCATTCCGGATGGCAATAATGACATGCAGATGTCATCCATAAACTGATGAGTATGAAAAAACTACAAGATGCAATCAAGGAGAGGATACTCCTGCTGGATGGTGCTATGGGCACCATGATACAGACGTATAACCTGCGTGAGGAGGACTTCCGCGGACAACGTTTTGCTGATGTGCCGGGGCAGATGCTGGGCAACAATGACATGCTGGTGCTGACACGTCCCGACGTCATTCAGGACATACACCGGCGCTACCTTGAGGCGGGTGCCGACATCATTACTGCCAACACCTTCAGCAGTCAGCGTATCTCCATGGCCGACTATCATATGGAGGATTGCGTCGGCGAGATGAACCGTGAGGCTGTTCGCATAGCCCGCGAGGTGGCCGATGACTTCACACTGCGCAATCCCGACAAACCTCGTTTCGTCGTGGCTACGGTGGGACCTACCAACAAGACTACGTCGATGAGTCCCGACGTCAATAATCCCGCCTTGCGCACCCTGACTTATGATGACCTGTGCGATGCCTACGTCGAGCAGATGGAAGCGCTGTTGCAGAGTGGGGTGGATGCCATCATGCTCGAGACATGCTTCGACACGCTCAACGTCAAGGCTGGTATACGTGCCTTCGAAGTGGCAAGCGGGAAGACTGGTGTCAGCGTTCCGCTTATGATAAGCATCACGGTGAGCGACAAGGCTGGACGTACGTTGTCGGGACAGACGCTCGAGGCTTTCCTAGCCAGTGTGCAGCATGCTCCCGTCTTTTCTGTGGGACTGAACTGCTCGTTCGGTGCCAAGGACATGCTGCCTTGCCTGCGCACCTTGGCACAGAAGGCTCCTTATTATATTACGGCTCATCCCAATGCCGGTCTGCCCAACACCATGGGAGGCTATGACCAGACACCCGAGATGATGCGCGACGAGATGCGTTCGTTTGTAGAAGAGGGGCTGGTGAATATCATCGGCGGCTGTTGTGGCACTACGCCCCAGCATATTGAGGCTTTGAACACACTCATCACAGCTTCTCTCCGTCCTTCGGGCATCTCTCCCGAAGGGGAGGGAGAGGTTGCATACACTCCGCATATTCCTGTTACGAACGAGGAACTGAACTACAGCGTCTTTCTGAGTGGCCTCGAGCCTTTGGTGGTCAGGTTTGCTCAACCTGCTTCTGGCCAGTCAGATGTAAATGCCTTCTCCTCTTCTAGTCAGATGTCCGACGGGCAGAGTGGGGCTGGCGGTTCTTTCATCAATGTGGGCGAGCGATGCAATGTGGCTGGTTCGCGCAAGTTCCTGCGTCTTATAGGCGAGGGTAACTATGACGAGGCTTTGAGCATTGCCCGCAAGCAGGTGGAGGATGGTGCACTGGTCATCGATGTCAATATGGACGATGGTCTGCTCGACACTGAGCGCGAGATGGTGAACTTCCTTAACCTCGTGAGCAGTGATCCCGACATCTGCCGTGTGCCTGTGATGATTGACTCCTCGAAGTGGAGCGTGATACGTGCCGGCCTTAAGTGCTTGCAGGGCAAGGGTATCGTCAATAGCATATCGCTGAAGGAGGGTGAGGATATCTTCCTCGACCATGCTCGCGAGCTGAAGAGTCTGGGTGCAGCCGTTGTGGTGATGGCCTTCGACGAAGAGGGACAGGCTACAACTTACGAGCGCAGAATCAGTGTGTGCGAACGTGCTTACCGTCTGCTGGTTGACAAGGTGGGCTTCAATCCCATCGACATCATCTTCGATCCCAACGTGCTGGCTGTGGCCACCGGTATGCCCGAACATGACTGCTATGCGGCCGACTTCATCCGTACGGTGGGATGGATCAAGCAGAACCTGCCCGGCGCGCATGTCAGCGGTGGCGTCAGCAATCTGTCGTTCTCTTTCCGTGGCAATAACTATATTCGCGAGGCCATGCATGCTGTCTTCCTCTATCATGCCCGTCAGCAGGGTATGGATTTCGGTATTGTCAACCCCGCTGCCAAGGTGATGTACAGCGACATTCCCGAGGACCAGCTTAAGGTCATCGAGGAAGTGATGCTGCGCCCGTCGTCCGAGGCAAGCGAAGCTCTCATAAATTTGGCTCAAAGACTGCTGGAGGAGCAGATGGCTGCCAAAGAGGCTATGCAGGGAGGTGCTACTCCGGTGGCAAAGGCTCCGGTGCAGCAGCTGAGCGTTGAAGAGCGTCTGATAATGAAACTTCAGAAGGGCATCACCGATGGCCTGGAGAATGACCTGCAGGAGGCTTTGCAGAAATATGGTCGTCCGGTGGAGATTATCGAGGGACCCTTGATGGCCGGAATGAACAAGGTGGGACAACTCTTTGGAGAAGGCAAGATGTTCCTGCCGCAAGTTGTCAAGACTGCCCGCACGATGAAGAAGGCGGTAGCCATCCTGCAACCCTATATTGAGCAGGACAAGGCTGCGCAGAATGACGGCGCAGGGCAGAATTCTTCCAACGCCCCTTCTTCTGCCCACACGCCTAAGGTGCTTGTTGCCACTGTCAAGGGCGATGTGCATGACATAGGCAAGAACATCGTGTCGGTTGTCATGGCTTGCAATGGCTATGAAATCATAGACTTAGGTGTAATGGTACCTGCCGAGGAAATCGTACAGAAAGCCATCGAGCTGAAGCCTGACATCATCGGATTAAGTGGTCTGATAACGCCCAGCCTGGAGGAGATGACGCGTGTGGTGTCCGAACTGAAGAAAGCCAATCTTCGCATTCCTGTCATGATTGGCGGTGCAACGACAAGTCCCATCCACACAGCCCTCAAGATAGCCCCCTCGTATGACGGTCCTGTCATCTGGGTGAAAGATGCCTCGCAAAACGCACCTCTCGCAGCCAGGTTCTTGAATCCAGAAACGGCTGGTGCGGCAGAGAAAGAACTGCAAACCGAGCAGGCTGCATTGCGTGATGAGGCTACTCGTCCCGAGGAACTGCTATCGATAGAAGAGGCTAGAGAGCGCAAGCCTAACTTGTTTGGATGATAAAATCGGGAAACTTAGAATATCTCGTTCCCGAATTATTTTTTGTCACTTGCTCCCAGATTATCGAATGACAATCTGCTGTATGACCTGTGCCCCTACGTGCTGATTGATGCGTGCTGCCAGTGCGCTGCGCTGCATCATCAGCTCTTGTCGCAGTGCCGCGTTGATGATCTTCAGATACATAACTCCACCGCGTACCTGCACCTCGGTGGTGTAGTTGGTGATGGTGGGAGGCATCAGCTGGCCCCATGCCTGCTCGGCACGAAACTCGTTCAGAGGTGTCTCTAACCCCTCTTCGCGCAGCATAGCATGTACCAGGTCTCCTAGTTTTATTTCTCTTGTTCGTCTCATACTTTTCGTTATGTGCGTGCTGTTATCGTGCCTTTGTCAACCTCAAACAACTTGTAATCCAGCTGCGTGTGCTGCAGTATCTTGTCCAGATGGTCGCGGTTGGTGTCGGTGATGAATGTCTGACCGAAGTCTCCACTGCTTACCAGCTTTACTATTTGTTCCACACGTGTAGCATCCAGTTTGTCAAAAATATCGTCGAGCAGCAGTATCGGTGCGGTCTTGGTGGCTGTGCGATGCAGAAACTCGAACTGTGCAAGCTTCAGTGCTATGAGGTATGTCTTGTTCTGTCCCTGGCTTCCCTCGCGCTTCATGGGGTAGCCGTTGAGTGTCATTTCCAGGTCGTCTTTGTGGATGCCATGCAGCGAGTATCCAACGGCACGGTCCTTCATCCTGTCGCGCTGTATGGTGTCCAGTAGCGGTCCGCGGCTGCCATGCGATACATACTCCAGTTTTATCTCCTCCGCTTCTTGCGATATCTTGTTGTAAATGTCTTGAAAACAAGGCGTGAAGGCTTCTACGTACTCCTTGCGCCTCTGGTAGATGAACTCACCCTCGTGGGCCATTGCTTCCTCCCACAATGATAGTAATTCAGGGTCGGGCTCGTCCTCTTGCTTCAGTAGCGCGTTGCGCTGCTGCAAAGCTTTGTTATAGCGCATCAGTGAGTCGAGGTAGGGTAGGTCGCATTGCGAGATGGTCATATCCATGAACTTGCGTCTCTCCTCGCTTCCGCCCATTATCAGCATCTGGTCGTTGGGCGACACCATGATGATGGGTATCAAGCCGATATGCTCGGCTATTCGTTTGTAAGGTTTTTTGCTGCGTCTGAACTGCTTCTTGGCGCCACGCTTCAAGCCGCAGTATATCTCTTCCTGCGTGCCATCCTCACGCTCGTATTCGCCTTGCAAAACCATAAACTCTGCAGTGTGCTGCACAACCATCTGGTCCTGACTTGTTGTGCTGCTTTTGCACATCGACAAGAAATACACGGCATCCAGTACATTGGTTTTGCCCATACCATTCTGCCCGATGAAGCAGTTCAACCGGTCGGAGAGGGCCAATTCGGCCTCCGACACATTTTTGTAATTGAGTATAGAGAGACGTTTAAGTATCATTTCAAGTGCAAAAGTACGCAAAAAAATGGAGAAAATAAGCCTTTGAGCCATTTAATCGTGCCAAAAATAAAATTATTCTACTAGAAATTTCCTTTTCCCATGATTTTTTGCTACTTTTGTCGCCGTTTAGCGCGTGCATGTATTATGCAAGGTATTTTGCACAAAAGCTTTGCTTGCGAAAGTTGAATAAACAAAAACAAAAAATAAAATGTCAAACGAAAAAAAGAATGTGAATGTAGAGGAAACTGCACGTAAGCAGTCTTTCTTGGAGAAGAACTGGAAGATGCTTTGCGGTGTTCTCGTAGGTATCGGCGTTATTATCGGTGGCTATTACGGCTATAAGAAGCTGTTTGTTGAGCCCAAGGAGGAAGCTGCCAATGTGATGTTGGCTTCATGCCAGGACTTGTATAATCAAGGCGACTTCGAGCAGGCCTTGAAGGGTGACGGCAAGGAGTGCAAGGGTTTGCTGGCTGTAGTTAACCAGTATGGTGGCACTTGTGCAGGCAACTTGGCTAACGCTTATGCTGGTGTTTGCTACTACAATCTTCAGAAGTATGATGACGCTATCAAGTCTCTCGAGGCATTTGATGTGTGCGACGATACTTCTATCAGTCCTGCAGCCATAGCTGCCCTTGGCAACTGCTATGCTTGCAAGAACCAGAACGACAAGGCTGTTGAGAAGCTTCTGCAGGCTGCCAACAAGGCCAACAGCAGTGCCCTCAGCCCCGGTTGGCTTGTTCAGGCTGGCGAGATCTACGAGTTTGGTTTGAATAACAAGGAGAAGGCTTTGGAGTGCTACAACAAGGTGAAGAACGACTTCCCCCTCAGCATGCAGGCTTCTATGATCGATGCTTACATCGAGCGTGCCAGCGTTAAGTAATTAAAATTAAGAGATTGAATGGCAACAGCTTTTCATAACCTTTCGGATTACGATCCTGAAAGCGTACCCAATGCCGAGGCTATGCGCTTCGGCATTGTAGTTAGTGAGTGGAACAGCAAGGTGACAGGTGCCTTGATGCAGGGGGCTGTCGATACGCTCAAGCAGAACGGATGCCCTGAGGCAAACATCAATGTCCTCACGGTGCCGGGCAGTTTCGAACTTGTTTTTGGCGCCAGCCAGATGGTGAAGAGTGGCAAGTATGATGCTGTCATCGCCATTGGATGTGTGGTGCGTGGCGATACGCCTCATTTCGATTACATCTGCGAGGGTACCACCGAAGGTCTCGCCTTGCTTAATAAGGAATATGATGTGCCTGTTATCTATGGTTTGCTGACTTGCAACAATATGGAGCAGGCAGAGATGCGTGCCGGAGGTTCTCTGGGCAACAAGGGTGATGAGTGTGCCGTAACAGCCATAAAGATGGTGGATTACAAGGCTCGTCTTGCACGTCTCTAATCCACTCCTTACATTGTCTCAATGAATTTTTGAATTCCGTTTTGGACAGAGCCAAACGGTATCTCATTGACTTAGAATATTACAGCCGCTTCACACATTGTGGAGCGGCTGTAATATTATATAAGGTGTAGGGTTGTTAGGTTATAACCTTTAGCCTATAACCTTTAGCCTATAACCTATAACCTTTAGCCTATAACCTATAACCTTTTCTATTACTTCTTCTCGTCGGTCGTCAGTTTCTCTGCAATCTCAGGCTTTGCCTTGTAGCGCTTGTTCAAGCCGTTGATGACGTCCTCGGTAATGTCGAAGGCAGGGTTGGCATAGAGCATGTTGTCGCCACCCTTCGACAGGATATAGTCGAACTTCTTGTCCTTGTTGTAGTCGGCCAGGAATGCCTGGATGCTGTCGCGCATCTCCTTGTTGTAGTCGGCCTGACGGTTGGCGAAGTCGGCACCCAGACGGTCTGACAATTCTGCCAGAGACTGCTGTTCGCGTGCGACACCAGCTTGTGCGCGCTCCAGTTCCTCGCGTGTGGTATAGCCTGCACTCTCATACTTACGCTGTACGCTTGCTGCATGCTCTTCCAACGAGCGCTGCTTGCTTGCCAGTTCCTTCTGGATGTTGGCATACTCCTGTGCCAGTACGTCGCTGTAGTCTTTGCAGAACTGATACTGTGTCATGAGGCTGTCCACCTCGACGAAAGCCACGCGGATGGGGGCATTGTTGTTGGCAGCAGCGTTAGCCTTGTTTGATGCCGCCTCAGCTTTTTCGGTCGATGCCTTGTCCTCTGTCTTGTTGCCACCGCAGCTAAGCATAAATGCAGCCGCTGCAGCCATAATAAAGAATTTCTTCATTTTTTATATATATTGTATTTTGTTAATTCTAAATTCTCTCCTTCACCTTTCTTGCATTGTCAGCCTCTTTGCGTTCCATGGCGTCCATACTCTGCACGCAATGAATACCACGTTTGCGCATAGCCGAGCTTTGTCCAATATGCTGGCTTCGGAAAGTGTGCCTGCGTCCGAAAAGTATGCCGATGCACAAAAAGAATAAGGCAATGGCAACAATTACGAGGCAGGGTAGTACGAGTTTCAACATTATTTCGTATATTTGCAGCCACAAAGATACAGCATTATTGCCAACTAATGATGTATTTTGCGTTCTTTTAATATTTTTTTGCAGAAAAATCTAAAAAACAGATACTGTTATGAGCAAAATCGAATTGAAACCTGCAAGCGTTTTTGAATGTTTTGCAGAAGTGAACAAAGTGCCTCGTCCTTCAAAGAAAGAGGACAAGATGATGGAATTCCTTCTTGACTTCGGAAAGAAGTTGGGCTTGGAGAGTCTGCGCGACGAGTGTGGTAACGTCATTATCCGTAAGCCTGCCACTCCGGGAATGGAGGACAAGCCCACTGTGATACTGCAGAGCCACATGGATATGGTGTGCGAACCCAGCGACGGTTCTTTCGATTTTGAGCACAATGCCATTCAGACTACCATCGAGGGTGAATGGATGCGTGCCAATGGCACCACGCTAGGTGCTGATGACGGCATTGGAGTGGCTATGGAGATGGCGCTTCTGCAAGCCAACGATGTAGAGCATGGTCCTATCGAGTGTGTCTTCACGCGTGACGAGGAGACTGGCCTCACCGGTGCTTTCGAGATGAAGCCAGGCTTCATGACCGGTAAGTATCTGATCAACCTGGACAGCGAGGACGAAGGACAAATCTTCGTAAGCTGTGCCGGTGGTTGCCGCACACAGGCTATTTTCGACTATACGCCCACTCCCGTCCCCGAGGGTATGTTCTTCGCCAAACTTTCGGTGGATAAGCTGACGGGTGGCCATAGCGGTGATGACATCGACAAGAAGCGTGCCAATGCCAACAAGCTGCTGATGCGTTTCCTCTATATGACCATGAAGCAGACGGAACTGCATCTTATCGACATTCAGTCGGGTGGTCTTCACAATGCCATTCCCGCCAAGGGAGAGGTGACTATTGCTGTGCCTGCGGGGTGGAAGCATGAACTGACCGTTAATTGGAACCTCTTCGTCTCGGATGTTGAGCAGGAGTATGAGGTTACTGAGCCTGAAGTGCTTTTCGACTTGCAGAGTACCGATGCCGCCGACATGATGGTGGATGATGACACTGCCCGTCGTCTTATCACTGCCTGTCAGGCTGTTGACAATGGTGTCTTTGCTATGTGTCAGAGCATTGATCTGGTCGAGACCAGCAGCAATCTGGCCAGCATCCACCTTGTGCCCGAGAAGAAGGAGATTCAGTTGAATAGTAGTCAGCGTAGCAGCATCCTCAGTGCTCGTCACAACATGTCTAACACCATACAGGCATGCTTTGAACTGGCTGGTGCCCGTGTTGATGTGGGCGAGGGCTATCCTGGTTGGGCTATGAATCCCAACAGCCAGCTGTTGAAGGTGGCTGCCGAGCAATACAAGGCACTCTTCGGAAAGGAGCCCATCGTACGTGGCATACATGCCGGTTTGGAATGCGGCTTGTTCAGCGAGAAATACCCCGGACTGGATATGGTAAGTTTCGGTCCCACACTGCGCGGTGTACATAGCGTCACCGAGAAGCTGCACATTCCCACCGTGCAGATGGTATGGGATCATCTGCTGGCTATCCTGAAGAATATCTGATATTTATCCTACAAGGGGGAGGAGTAGAGATACGACGCATGGCTGTTGAGCCAACATCATACAAAGCATTTCTACTTCTCCCTCAAAATAATGATTTTGTCCTGTGAGAAAAATCCTTGGTATACTCGTTTTCTTGGTGCTCCTGGTGTCTGTCGCCTCGTGCGATGACTACGACCGTTGGACCACTTCGCCCTCAGCCCGTCTGACGTTTTCGGCTGATACTGTGTCGTTTGACACTGTCATTACCGGTTTGAGTTCGCCCACCAAGACGTTGCATGTCTTCAACCACAACAACGATGGCGTTCGCATCAAGAGTGTTCGCATTGTGGGCGGAGCATCAAGCCATTTCCGTGCCAATGTGGATGGTCAGTATCTTGGGAATGGGATAGGCGAGGACTTTGAGGTGCGTCGTAAAGACAGTATTTATATCAAGCTTGAGGTGCTGTTGCCCGAGGGGGACAATGACGAGCCTGTACATTATGAGGACCAGATGCTCTTCACGCTTGAGAGTGGAGTGGTGCAAACCGTTTGTCTTAAAGCTGATGGGCAGGATGTGATAGTCATGAAGGGTGAAGTGTTGACGGCCGACCGGACACTTGAGGCTGGACGTCCTTACCTTGTGTATGACTCGCTGGTTGTTGAAGAGGGGGCTACGCTGACCTTGTCACCTGGTGTCGTCATGATGATGCACGATAGCGTCAGCATCAATGTGCGTGGCAGGCTGCAGGCAGAAGGAACGCTTGAGCAGCCTATCACATTCCGTGGCGACCGCCTTGACCGCCTCTTCGACAATCTTCCGTATGACAATACTACCAATCGCTGGGGCGGCATTCACTTCGGCGCGAAGAGTGTCGATAATATCCTGACACAATGCGATATACATAGCGGACAGTATGGCGTGAGGCTGGATAGTATGGCTCAGGAGGTGTTGGGCCAAACAGCTTTGACCATGCGCGATTGCGTCATCCATAATGTCGAGGGATGTGGCTTTGAGGCTCGGGATACCAAGGCTTTGGTCATCGGAACGCAGATAAGCAATACGTTGGGACATACGGTCACTCTGCTGGGTGGCTACTATACATTTGTGCATTGCACCATTGCCCAGTATTATCCGTGGAGTTATGATTGTGGCGATGCACTCAACATAGCCAACACAACCGACGAGACTCGCGAAGATGCCTTCCACTATCTCGAGAAGGCAGAGTTCGTGAATTGCGTCATCATGGGACGTGCTGAGGATGTGGTGATGGGCAAGATAGAGGAGTATCAGGATTTGCGTTGCGATTATCTTTTCAAGAACTGCTATCTGCGTACCGTGAAGAGTGATGACACGGAGCGCTTTGTCAATATCGTTTATGATACAGACACGCTCGACTTCAAGAAGGATGACCCTGACCGTCCTGGACGATACGGATCGAGCAATTTTGCTTTGATGGGTACTGACTATCTGTATGATTTTACTCCCGACTCTTTGAGTGGTATACGCGGTCTTGCCGATGCTGTCATCATCAGTCGCTACAATTGCTCTGTCGACCGTAATGGCGTCAATCGCATGTCCGATGGAGCTCCCGATGCCGGAGCTTATGAGTTCCATCCCGCTATGATGCCAGAGCCGAAAGCTGTACGCCGTAGGCAACATTAGCCTGCATGAATAATGCAGGTTAGCCTTTTTGCTTCACTCGTGATGGTAAGGCTCGTTGTTGAGTATGGTCATAGCTCGGTAGATTTGCTCGGTGAAGAGCAGGCGTATCATCTGATGTGAGAAAGTCATCTGACTGAGCGATATCTTCTCGGCTGCCATCTTGTGTATCTGGGGTGAGAATCCGTAAGGTCCTCCAACTACAAATACAAGTCTGCGAGGTCCGGCCGCCATGCGCTTTTCCATCCATTGTGCAAACTCCATGCTGCGGCGTTCGCGTCCGTGCTCGTCGAGCAATACAATATGGTCGCCCGGCTGAAGGGCGCGCTGCAGCAGTTCTGCCTCGCGTTCCTTCTGCTGGTCGGTACTCATGTTTTTTACGCCTTTCAGTTCGGGTATGACCTCGATGCTAAAAGGCATGTAATGGTTTATGCGCCCCACGTATTCGTCAATGAGGCTTATGATGTGTTTGTCGGTGGTTTTGCCTACCACCAGAAGGACTGTTTTCATACGAAACTTTCTTTCTTGAGATTTTCGACAAACTCGTCAATCTTGCGCATCTCTTCCGGTATCTTGATGCTTTGTGGGCAGTGGCTCTGGCATTCACCGCAACCTATACAATGATCGGCTTGGCGAAGGCGTGGCACGCTGCGGTCATACCCTACGAGGAATGCTTTGCGCTTTTTGGCATATTCGGCTCGTTCGGGGTTGTTGGGCATGTTGCCCTCTTTTATCATCTTGTTGTAGTGCTGGAAGATGTCGGGTATGTTCAGTCCGTAGGGGCAAGGCATACAGTACTTGCATGCGGTGCAAGGTATCTCGTGCAGGTTGTAGATGTCGTTGGCCAGGTCGAGCAGGAATGTGTCCTCGTCGGCCGAGATAGGATCGAGTGGGGCAAATGTGCAGAGGTTCTCGCGAAGATGCTCCATATAGGTCATGCCGCTCAATACGGTGAGTACACCCTTGGGCGTGCCAGCAAAGCGGAATGCCCAACTGGCCACGCTGTCCTCGGGGCGGCGTGCTTTCATCTTGGCCAGGATGAAGTCTGGCACGTTGGCAAGACGTCCGCCAAGCAAAGGCTCCATGATGACGGCGGGAATGCCGCGTTTCTCCAATTCGCCATACAGATACACTGCATCGGTGTTGCTGCCGTTTATCTCATTGGCAAAGTTCCAGTCCAGATAGTTCAATTCAATCTGTACAAAATCCCAGTGATAACGTCCCTCGTCGTGCCATCGCAGCAGCATGTCGAAGATCTTGATGTCGCCGTGGTATGAGAATCCCAGATTGCGTATCTTGCCAGCTTGCTTTTGCTCTACAAGCCAGTCGAGAATGCCATTGTCCATATAGCGTGCATTGAAGGTAGCCTCAGAGTCGAGGTCGTTGCCCTCAAGGTCGCGGCTGGTGCCGCCGATGGCATGCAGAAGCAGGTAGTCGAGGTAATCGACTTGCAGGTATTTGAGCGAGTTGTAGAACATCTCCTGGCTGGCCTCTGCACTCCATGTCTCGGGCGAGAAGTTGGACATCTTTGTGGCCACGAAGTATTTGTCGCGTGGATGGCGGCTAAGTGCGATGCCTGTGCATGTCTCCGATTCGCCTCGGCAATAGGCTGGGCTCGTGTCGAAGTAGTTGACGCCATGTGCCATGGCATAGTCCACCTGCTTGTTTATCATCTCCTGGTCGAATGGCGGTGCTCCTTCGTTGTCCGGGTCTTCTATGACTGGCAGTCGCATCATGCCATATCCCAGGATGGATACGCTATCCCCCGTGTTGGGATTGACGCGCATGGTCATCTTGTCGGTGGGAGGCTCCTGTTTTGCCGCTGTTGTTGTCTGTATTTGTTCATCTTTGCCCTTGCATGCTGCGAGCAGTGCCGATGAGGCTACAGCTCCTGCGCCCAGGGTCTGGAGAAATTGTCTGCGGTTGATCTCTATCATATTTTGTTGTAGTGCTTAGCTCTGAACTTGATACTATATCTCGCGGTGCTGCTCGTGTCCTTCTACATATATAGCCGAGGGATTGGCCGGACAAAGATTCTCGCAGGCTCCGCATCCTATGCAGACAGCGGTGTTGACAGCGGGAATCAAGGGTGAGCTCTCGTCGTTGGGGTCGGATGGAATCATCTGTATAGCTCCCGTAGGACAGTGGCGTGCGCAGTTGCCGCAGCTTATTCCTTCTGTGGCAGGCAAGCAGTTCTTCTTCACCCATACGGCGTGACCTATCTGTATGGAGGTCTTCTCCTCCTGGCTGATGGGACGAATGGCGCCTGTGGGGCATACTTGCGAACAGCGGTTGCATTCGCTGCGGCAGTACCCCTTGTCATAGCTCATTGTGGGCTGCATGAAGTGGGTAAGGTCGGTGCTAGGCACGAGAACCTGGTTGGGACATTCGGCTACGCAAAGTTGACAAGCGGTACAGCGTTGCTGAAAGTTGCGCGCTGAAAGGGAACCGGGAGGTGTGATGGGAGTGTTTCTCACAGGCGAAATCTTGTCCTCGATGACAGCCAATCCGCCGTCCACCTTTTTCTGTGTCTGTGCCAAGGCAGCTGTGGTGGCCAGCATCACCGAACCCGTGAGGAAGGCGCGACGTCCGTCGTCGACATTGTCGTTCTTGTTGTCCTTTCCGGATGTCTCGTCTGCGTTATGGCTGCTCTTGGTCATCATTCCATAGTGCAATGCTCCGAACTTGCAGTTGCCAGTGCAGTTGCCGCATACTACGCATCGGCTGTAGTCGACGGTCATTGTCTTGACGTCTATACATGAAGACTTACACTTGCGCACACAGGCTCCGCACTGCTTGCATTTATCCTTGTCGATGCGTATGCCGAAGAGCGAGAATCGCGAGACGAAACCCAATACCGTGCCTACAGGGCAGATGGTGTTGCAATAGGTGCGCCCGCCATTGATGGCCATGGCGCTGATGATGAAGAAGGTTGCTGCTGCCACAATGAAGGTGGGCAGGCTGCGTATCCATATCTCCTTGTCATAGAACATGTAGCTCTCATAGTGTTCGGCTATGCCAGCCAAGATGTTGTTAAGCCATAAGTAGATGGGCTGCAGCAGATTGCTGGCTATGCGGCCAAAGCTGCCATAGGGTTCCAGGAAAACCCAAAACGCTCCGAATCCGCATACCATGGCAACAATGAAGAGGATGAGGATAGGGTAGCGCAACCATTTCTTCTCGGTGGTGAACTGGTGCTTCTTCTTCTTGAAACGCAAGCGTGCCATTATATCCTGCATGATGCCTAGCGGACAGATGACAGAACAATAGATGCGCCCAAAAATGAATGTGAGAACCACCAGGATGGCTATCACGGCAAAGTTGAGCGCTAGGATGGCGGGTACAAATTGTACTTTGGCAAGCCATCCGAGCCAATGGTGCAGCACGCCTGTGAAATCCAGGAAGAGCAGTGTGATGCACAGCATGCTGAGAGTTGCCATCGTAATGCGGATTTTGCGTAACATAGTTTTCGGGTATTTAAGTTTTGATTAAGTCTTATCTCTTTTCTACAGCCTTGACAATCAGTATGCTGGCTTCGTATAGTGCCCAGATGGGGAGAGACACGATGGAGAGCGTGAAGGCATCGCCCGTAGGGGTGATGATGGCAGCGATGATGAGGATGACCACAATGGCGTGACGGCGGTAGTGCGTCATCCAATGACTGCTGAGAAGTCCGAAACGTGCCAGCAACCATGCCAGGATGGGTATCTCGAAGACGATTCCGAATACAAGGCTCATCATGACCAGTGTGTCAATGTAGCTGCTGATGGTCAGCATGCTCTCGACGTCGGGACTGACCTGGTAGGTGCCCAGGAAGTTGACGGTGAGCGGGAATATGACGAGGTAGTTGAGCGCCACTCCCACCATAAACATGACATAGGCAGCAGCTACGATGCGCGATGTGTGTCGCCGCTCGTGCTGATAGAGTGCGGGGCTGATGAAGCTGAAAAGCGCGTAGAGGATGTAGGGTGATGCTATGAGTGTGCCTGCCATAAAGGCCACCTTCATGTGTATCATGAACTGTTCTGTCAGCTCAGTGTTGATAAGATGCAGGTGAAAAGGCTC
This sequence comes from Bacteroidales bacterium, assembly GCA_018064685.1. Lineage (GTDB taxonomy): Bacteria > Bacteroidota > Bacteroidia > Bacteroidales > Bacteroidaceae > Physcousia. The sequence continues at coordinate 40,497 of JAGHUS010000083.1, forward strand.
GCCTCCCATCCAGCGATACATGAAGAAGTCGCCCGAGGCTGGTGCCAGCACAATCTTGAAAAGCAGGTCCTTGAATCCGAAGCAAGCACATCCTGCTACCAGTACAACCACGATGATTCGGATGATGGTCGAGCGCAACACGTCGAGATGACTCCAGAAAGTCATCTCCTGTGCGTCATTCTTTTCCATCTGTCTTGCTGCTCTGCTGTGTGTTGTCCGTCTTGTCGGGCTCGTTAATGCCGTTCACCCCCTCCTTGTAGCTTCTCACGCCCTTGCCCAGGCCGCGCATCAGTTCGGGTATCTTTTTACCACCAAACAATAGCAGTATGACAACGGCTATGATGATGATCTCAGTTGTTCTCAATCCAAACATTTCTTGTTGATTTTTATTGCTTGTTGCAAGCAGTTATACAATTATTTGGTTTAGCTGGTTTAGCTTTTATCATGCCAAAATTAGTTTAATTTGTTGAATTGGGCAAATTTTCTCCCTTTTTTATATATTATTATGTGTTGAAAAAATAAAAATTAGTACCTTTGTGCTTGGAAATTATTATAATCGAATGGATATAAAGGATTTGATGTCCGAATATGCGCACCACCCCGGAGTAAAAGTTTTGGGGCGTTTTTTGCGTGATAAATCTAAAAGTGTGATAGGCTTGGATGGTGTGCAGGGTTCGTCGCTCGCGCTCATCTTTTCCTCTCTTTCCGTATCTGCCCCGGCAGCATTGAATGCCCCCTTTGTCTTCGTGGCCGACGACCTCGAGGAGGCTGGCTATCTTTATCACGAACTGGAGCTGATACTGGGCGAGGAGGGTGTCTTGCTCTTCCCCAGTTCTTTCCGTCGTGGCATCAAGAACGGACAGAAGGACGATGCCAACGAGATATCCCGAACCAAGGTGCTGAGCAGACTGGCCAGTGGCAAGCTGCCACTCTTTGTGGTGACGTATCCCGATGCCATGTGCGAACAGGTTGTCTCGCACAAGGAGCTGTCCGACCAGACGCTGGAACTGCATCGTGGCGATACGGTGGACATCACCTTCCTGCAAGACGTTCTGCTCGGTTTTGGCTTTCAGCGCACCGACTATGTCTACGAGCCCGGACAGTTTGCTGTACGAGGCTGTATTGTCGACATTTACAGTTTCTCTTCCGAATATCCGTATCGCGTAGATTTCTTTGGCGACGATATTGAAAGCATCCGTACTTTCGAGATACAGACGCAATTGTCAAAGGGCATGAAAGACTCTGTCACCATCGTGCCTGAGTTGCAGCATGTGCAGGAGAGTGTGCTGACATTCCTTCCGCCAGAGAGTGTGCTGGTAATGCACGATTTGGTGTATCTGTGCGATGCGGTGGATCGTGCCTATCAGGAAGGATTCTCCCGACAGGCTGAGGTCGAACAGAAAGCCACGGGCGAGCAAAAGGTATGGGATCGTGATGCTCTGCTGGTGCCAGGCAGTCAGTTCGAGCGCGAGGTGGTGGCTTTCCGCCGCGTCGAGGTTCGGGCTTCTGCATCAGGCCAGCAGTCGTCGGCTATATGCTCCGAGGGGGCAGATGGCAATGTCCTTGTACATTTTCATGTTCAGCCTCAACCTCTTTTCCATAAGAATTTCGACCTCGTCTACGATGCCTTGTCGCATTATCTTGGCGAGGGCTACAAACTGTATGTGCTGGCCGATTCCCTCAAGCAGACCGAGCGTTTGAAGGCCATCTTTCAGGATCAGGAGCGCGACCTGCCTTTTATGCCCGTCGAGCACACTCTGCATGCAGGCTTTGTCGATGCCGACATGAAGATGGTCTGCTTCACCGACCATCAGATCTTCGACCGTTATCATAAGTACAATCTTCGCAGCGAGAAAGTCCGTTCGGCTAAAATGGCCTTGACGCTCAAGGAACTGCAGCAATTCGAGGTGGGTGACTATGTGGTACACGTCGATCATGGCATCGGTCGTTTCGGCGGTCTGTGCAAGGTCGACCAGGGCGGTTCGTCGCAGGAGGTCATAAAGATTGACTACGAGGGCTCTGGCACTATCTACGTCAGCATTCACTCATTGCACAAGGTGAACAAATACCGAGGCAAGGATGGCGAGCCGCCACGCATCAGCAAGCTGGGCTCCGGCGCATGGGAGCGTATGAAGGAGCGGACAAAGTCGAAGATCAAGGACATTGCACGCGACCTTATCAAGCTGTATGCACGCCGGCGCGAGGAGAAGGGCTTCGCTTTCTCCCCCGACAGCTATCTGCAGCACGAGCTGGAGGCCTCGTTCCTCTATGAGGATACACCCGACCAGAGCCGTGCTACGCTGGATGTGAAGACCGATATGGAGAAGAGCAGGCCCATGGACCGCCTCGTGTGCGGTGATGTGGGTTTTGGCAAGACCGAGGTGGCCATCCGGGCAGCTTTCAAGGCCTGTACCGATAGCAAGCAGGTGGTAGTGCTTGTCCCTACCACGGTGCTGGCATATCAGCATTACCACACTTTCCTCAAGCGTCTCCAGGATTTCCCCGTCAAGGTCGAATACCTGTCTCGGGCCCGCAGTGCGGCACAGACCAAAGCCGTGCTGGCCGGACTGGCCGATGGCAGCGTGGACATCGTTGTCGGTACACACAAGCTGATAGGCAAGGGCGTGAAGTTCAAGGACCTGGGTCTGCTCATCATCGACGAAGAGCAGAAGTTCGGTGTGAGCACCAAGGAGAAGCTTCGCCAGATGAAGGCCAACGTCGACACGCTCACGCTAACAGCTACTCCTATTCCCCGCACGCTGCAGTTTAGTCTTATGGGTGCCCGTGACTTGAGCGTCATTCAGACTCCACCTCCCAATCGCTATCCCATACAGACGGAGTTGCATGATTTCTCGGCACAGGTCATAGCAGATGCCGTGAACTTCGAGATGAGCCGCAACGGACAGGTCTATATCGTCACCAATCGCATATCATCGTTGCCCGAGCTGGTGGCTGTGGTCAACAAGCATGTTCCGGATGCCAGAGTGTGTGTGGGACACGGACGCATGAATAGCGAAGAACTCGAACATGTCATACTCGATTTCTCCAACTACGACTACGATGTGCTCATCTCCACCACCATTGTCGAGAATGGCATTGACATCCCGAATGCCAATACCATTATCATCAACAACGCTCATACGTTCGGACTCAGTGACTTACACCAGATGCGAGGCCGTGTGGGACGCAGCAATAAAAAGGCATTCTGCTATCTCCTTTCTCCGCCTCTCGGCCTGCTGCCTGCCGAGTCGAGACGGCGCTTGAAGGCTGTAGAGAATTTTTCTGACCTCGGCAGTGGCATCCACCTTGCCATGCAGGACCTCGACATACGCGGTGCCGGCAACCTGCTTGGCGCCGAGCAGAGTGGCTTCATAGGCGACCTGGGCTACGAGACGTATCAGAAGATACTGAATGAGGCTGTACACGAATTGCGAAATGACGAGTTCCGCGAACTGTACGAGAAGGATATTGAGCAGGGCGAGAAGGTGGATGGCGCGGATTTTGTGGACGACTGCCTGCTCGAGAGCGACCTGCAATTATTCTTCTCCGAGCAGTACGTGCCCACAAGTGCCGAACGTATGCTGCTGTATCGTGAGTTGGACGGGCTCGAGACGGACGAGCAGATCTCTCAGTTCCGCAAGCGTATGGAGGACCGCTTCGGTCCCATTCCTCCCGAGGGGCAAGCGCTTATCGATGTCGTCAAGCTGCGACGTCTGGGCAAGTATTTCGGAGCCACCCGCATTGTGCTCAAGAACCGCCGTATGCGCATGTTTCTCGTCGATGAGTTGGCAAGCCCATACTACCAGAGCGACGTCTTTGGCAAGATGATAAGCTACTGCTTCTCGCATGCTGCACAATGCGGCATGGACACCAAAGGTGGGCATCAATGTTTCTATTCGCGCGATGTCAATTCTGTGCAGCAAGCCATAAAACTGCTGGAAATGATGGAACGAGAGAGCCCGAAATTGAGCTAAATATCGTGCCAAACGCCTTTTTCTTGCTTTTTATTGCAGAGGTTTCAAAAGTTTTGTTTACCTTTGTAGCCTGAATTGTGCATGCCCAAAACAATGTGCATGTGTGTACGAAGAATATGCAAATGAGGAACGATGTTATTGATAAGATAAAGGCCAGATATGAAATCGTTGGTTTCGACGAACGATTGGAAGCCGCGCTGAACACGGCTCTGCAGGTTGCTCCCACCGACCTTTCGGTGCTGGTGACTGGCGAGAGTGGCGTCGGCAAGGAGGTCATTCCCCGCATTATTCACGACAATTCTCCACGCAAGACCAAACGTTACATTGCCATCAACTGCGGAAGCATACCCGAGGGTACAATCGATTCTGAGCTCTTCGGCCACGAGAAAGGCGCTTTCACAGGTGCTATAAGCGACCATGACGGCTATTTTGCCGCGGCCAATGGCGGAACACTTTTCCTCGACGAGGTGGGCGAACTGCCCATGAGTACGCAGGCCCGCCTGCTCAGAGTGCTGGAGACCGGAGAGTACATACGTGTGGGCAGCAACGAACCTCGTAAGACTGATGTGCGCATTGTCGCAGCCACCAACGTGCAGATTCAGAAGGCTATAAGCGAAGGCCGCTTCCGCGAGGATCTGTACTATCGTCTGTGTACCATCAACATCAAGCTCCCTCCTTTGCGCGAGAGGGGAGATGATGTGGTACGCCTCTTCAAGAAGTTCGCCCAGGACACTGCTGCAAAATATAAAATCCCTGTTCCGCTGCGACTTACGCCCGATGCCGAGCAGGTCGTGATGGCCTATAAGTGGCCCGGTAACATCCGTCAGTTGCGTAACGTGGTCGAGCAGATGAGCATTTTGCGCAAGGAGGAGCGTATTGTCACACCCGAAGTCCTGGAGCAGTATGATGTGGTGCCCAACAGTTCGTCCACCCAGGTGGCAACAATGGGCAATCCTGCGGGCCACCACTTTGATTACGACAAGGAACGTGCTATTATATTCGGTATGCTGAACCAGCTGGCCAACGACGTCAAGTCCTTGAAGGAGGCGTCTGTCTATCCCGCTCAGGACGACGCATTCGCGCATGGGCACCTGCTCGGTCCGTCACCTGCTACGTTATCCGTCGTTGCTGGCGAACATAAAGATGCAGCTGCCGATGACTATGACGAGGTGACGCCCTTGCCCTCGGATGCAGACGGCATACATCAGGTCGGAACATTCCATCATCAGGACTCTGCTGTGATGAACAGGGTAGGGGGCAATGAGGGCGCAGGCAGCTCTCGATATATCGACGTCGATGCCGAGGTGCTGGACGACGATGTCGACCTCAATCTGGAGCGGTTGGAGAAGAAGACCATCGAGGAGGCATTGCGCCGCAATCGTAACCGGCGCAAGCTGGCAGCCGTCGATCTTGGTATAAGCGAGCGTACCTTGTATCGAAAGATAAAAGACTATGGACTTGAGGAATGAGAAGGCGATTTGTATTATACATACCACTTTTGTTTTCAATGCTGATGGCGTTGACGCTTGCGGCGTGCCAGATTGAATTCTACAAGTTCAATGGCGCCAGCATCGACTATACCAAGACAAAGACAATACAGATTGATAACTTCCCGCTGCGAAGTGCGTATGTATGGGCGCCTATGCAAAGCATCTTCCAGAACAAGCTGACCGACATCTTTGCATCGCAAACCAAACTGCGACAGGTGAAACGTAATGGCGACTTGCAGCTGTCGGGAGAGATAACCGGATTCGATCAGTTCAACAAGGGCATTTCCAGCGACGGATACAGCTCGCAGGTACAGCTTAGAATGACGGTCAATGTCCGTTTCGTCAATAATGCCAATCACAAGGAGGATTTCGAACGCCAGTTCTCTGCCACCACCGAATATGATGCAACCCAGCAACTCACTGCTGTACAGGAAGAACTGGTGACCCAAATGTCAAAGGATATCACAGACCAGATATTCAATTCAACAGTAGCTAATTGGTAACTAGAGATACAATCATGCAGAAATCGCAACTTCATCTTGCCGAACTTGTCGGTCCTGACGGACTTGTCAGCGCTACTGCCATGCCCGTCCTCAGGGAACTGGTCGAGCAGTATCCCTATTTCCACTTGGCGCGTCTGATGTTGCTGCGCATACTCTATCAGCAGCGCGATCCTGAGTTTAATGACGAACTGCGTCGGTCGGCTCTCTATCTTCCTTCACGCGAGACGATATTCAATTTTGTCGAGGCCGACAAGATGGTGCCGCGCGAGAAGAAGGAGGGACTCTATGGTGGCGCTATCCTTTCGCGTAAACCGAGCGAGAGACTGGACATCAATGTGGCAGGTGGAGATGACAGCCGTACCGATTCGCTCATCGATTCATTTCTCAGCAGTATCACGGCACCCGAGGCCGAACCCGTTGCCCAGCGTCCAGCCGCTCCTGTCCGTCGTGGACGTGTCGATGCTACGGTCGACTACATCTCTTATATGCTCGAGGAGGAATCGGCACAGGCCGCAGAGAGGGAGGCTGCAGTGCCGGCCAGTCCTGCTTCGCCCGAGGATACTCCTTCCACGGATGAGGCTAATACCAATCAGGCAGAGACGCCTGCTCCTCTCAATGCCGCTCCTGCCACCGCCGTGGCCGAGGATAAGGCCGTCAACGATGCCGAACCGGCATCCGGAACCACCGAGCTTATCGAGAAGTTCATACAGAAGCAAGGCGACCGCAGAATCAAGCTTAAGGACAAGAGCGATAGCGATCTGCAGAAGCCTGTGCTTGATGTCGAAAATTCGCAGCAAAAGAGTGCTTTTACTGAAACTTTAGCGCGAATTTACATAAAACAAGGCAAATTTGAGGCTGCAATTGAAATTATTAGGCGACTTTCCTTGAAATATCCGAAAAAAAATCGTTACTTTGCAGACCAAATTCGTTTTTTGGAGAAAATCATTGCCAATAATAAGGCGAAAAAAGACTGAAAATAATATAAAAACAATAAAAAACAAACAAAACAATGTATCCAGTAATTTTAATTTTTATTGTAATCGCTGCCGTGTTGCTGTGCGGAATCGTATTTGTGCAAGAGTCTAAGGGTGGCGGTTTGGCAAGTAGTTTTTCTGATACCAATTCACTGCTTGGTGTTCGTAAGACTACTGATGTTGTAGAGAAAGCAACTTGGTGGTTGGCTGTAATCATCGTCGTTCTCAGTGTTCTTTCTGTTTTCGTAAAGCCCGCCGAGGAGGCAAAGAGTGGTAGCATCGTTGACATCAACACTCCCGCTGCTACAGCTCCCGCTATCGAGAACACTCCCGCTGCAGCTACTGCCGCTCCCGCTGCCGACGCTGCCGCACCCGCTGCCGATGCAGCTCCCGCAGCTCCCGCTGCTGATGCAGCTCCCGCAGCTCCCGCAGCTGAGACAAAGTAAGTTGATTACCCCCTCTTGGAGTTCTCCGCGCATTCTTTTGTATGCCAAACAGGAGACTCTATAAAAAAGGTTCGCATTTTAGTGCGAACCCTTTTTTTTGTTGAAGGCCTATTGCTTTAATGTTACATAGTCAGTTATGTTGAGCTCACCCTATTTCTTCAGCAAGTTGCTTATCACCTGCTTTCGATTCTTCGTTACATCCTCTTTGCAACTGACGTGTATCCAGTAGTTGCCGTTCTTGTCGTGCTCCATGATGAGCTGGTCGAAAGGCAGGTGTTCTTTGATGTACTCAAACCACATCCATCCTACTTTCATGCTGGGCAGATGCAGATCGGCTGCCTCGCCCTTCATGTGCTGGCTTGTGCTGACGCCACCCACCGCCTTGTTCAGTGCCGGACAGCGGTAGCCACTACTGATTATGATAGGCTTCCCGTAAGCCTGTCTGAGAGGTTCCAGCACCAGCCGGCAAAGGTTCAGGATGCGCGCCACAATGATATCCGTCGGCGTATTGTCAATGCC
>JAGHUS010000205.1 GCA_018064685.1 Bacteroidales bacterium
GCAGAAGGGAGTGGACTGGCAGTTCACGACAGACGATGCCAGAATCAAGCTAAAGCATCTATATCCTATTGTCAACTTTTAGACTTTACAGACCACTAGGCCAGACCCAACCTCCAGCCCCCTTGGGGGGAGCTAGAAGAGGCCTGTGTCTTACTTGATATTACCTACCTTGATAAGGTATTCGGCAATCTGCACAGCGTTGAGTGCTGCACCCTTCTTAATCTGGTCGCTTACCAGCCAGAAAGTCAAGCCATTGGGGTTTGCCAGATCCTTACGCACACGACCTACGAAGACATCGTCGCAGTTCTCGTGGAAGAGAGGCATAGGATAAACCTTGTTGGCGGGTTCATCCTCGAGCTGCAGGCCATTCCCATTCTTGATAGCCTCCTGGAACTGCTCTACGCTGACAGGCTCCTCGGTCTCTGCCCAGATAGCCTCGCTGTGGCAGCGGAGCGAAGGTACACGAACACACATAGCGCTCACCTCGCAGTCGGTATGCATAATCTTCTTGGTCTCGTTGTACATCTTCATCTCCTCCTTGGTGTAACCGTTCTCGGTGAACACATCAATCTGGGGGATGACGTTGAATGCCAACTGATAAGCGAACTTATCCACCGTAGGCTTCTCGCCGGCCAGCACCTGACGATACTGCTCGTACAGCTCGGCCATGGCAGCTGCACCCGCACCGCTGGCAGCCTGGTAGCTGCTGACATGGATGCGCTTGATGTGGCTGATGTTCTCCAAAGCCTGCAAAGCCACAACCATCATGATGGTCGTACAGTCGGGATTGGCAATGATATTGCGAGGACGGTTCAAGGCATCCTCGGCATTGCACTCGGGTACTACGAGAGGCACATCCTGATCCATACGGAAGGCACTGCTGTTATCAATCATCACAGCACCGTACTTGGTGATAGTCTCTGCGAACTCCTTCGAAGTACCGCCGCCAGCACTGGTAAAGGCGATGTCAACACCCTTGAAATCATCGTTGTGCTGTAACAACTTCACCTCAATCTCCTTGCCACGGAAGCTGTACTTGCGTCCGGCGCTACGCTCGCTACCGAACAGCAACAGTTCATCAATGGGGAAATTTCTCTCGTCGAGCACACGCAGGAACTCCTGTCCCACGGCTCCGCTTGCACCTACAATTGCAACTTTCATAAATCTACTAAAAAAAACTAGTTACCTATTAATGCGTTGCAAAGGTACGAAAATTAATTTATAATGCATAATTCGTAATTCATAATTCGCTATTCAGCGTGCATTTTTTAATTTCACGCCATATTATTCGCATCAAAACGACGTAAGTCGACTAATTATGCATCATGAATTATGAATTATGAATTAAATGTATTACCTTTGTAGCGAAACCAAATAACTAACCTCACAAACATGCATTTGCCCAGCATCGTATTAAGCGCACAGAAAGCACTGGTGACTGACCCTACGTGGATATTCTTCCTCGTATTGGTCATCATTCTCTTTGCACCTATCCTTCTGCGCAAACTGCACATCCCACACATCATCGGCCTCATCGTGGCCGGCATCCTGGTCGGCCAGCACGGATTCAACATTCTGGAGCGCGACAGTTCGTTCGAGCTCTTCGGACAGGTGGGCATCTACTACATCATGTTCCTGGCCGGATTGGAACTGGACATGGGCAGCGTCATCCATCATGGCAAGCGGGGCATCAAGTACGGCATCCTGACTTTTGCCATCCCGTTCCTGTTGGGATTTGCCTCGTCCTATTGGATTCTGCATTACAGCACGGCAGCATCGCTCATGATGGCCTGCCTGTTCTCTTCGCACACCCTTGTCACCTACCCCATCGTCAGCCGTTATGGCATGGGGCGTCATGCCACGGTGGTCGTGTCGGTCATCGCCACGGCTTTCACCACCTTCGTCTCGCTCCTGCTGCTGGCCTTTGTCGTAGGCAGCCAGAATCCCGATGCCGACTGGCTCTACTGGCTGATATTCTTCGGTAAATGCATCACTTACTGCATTGTCGTCATCGTTGGCTTCCCCTGGATGGCCAAGCGCTTCCTGCGCCGCTTCGACGATGGCGTCACGCAGTTCGTCTTCATCCTTGCACTCGTCTTCCTCAGTGCCGCGCTGGCCAAGCTGGCAGGACTGGAAGGTCTGCTTGGAGCCTTCGTGTCGGGATTGGTCATCAACCGCCTCATCCCCCACACCTCACCCCTCATGACGCGACTGCAGTTCGTCGGCAACGCACTCTTCATCCCCTACTTCCTTATCGGAGTGGGCATGATCATCGACGTGAGAGTCCTGGCCAGCGGAACGTCTACCATCGGCACCATAGCCATCGTCGTGGCAGTGGCCATGGTCACCAAATGGCTGGCGGCATGGGTGATGAACCTGGGCAAGAAAGGGTCGAAGGAATCGTGCATGCTGATGTTCGGCCTGAGCAACGCACATGCCGCCGGCGCACTGGCCATCGTGATGATTGGAACCTCGGTAGGACTCATGAACGAGGTGATGCTGAACGCCACCGTGGCCTTGATCCTCATCTCGTGCGTCGTCAGCAGTTTCGCCACCAATGCCGGAGCCCGCAAGCTGGCTCTCTCGGACATACAGACCGACCAGAACAGGGGTTCGCACCATGGTAAGTGCCTCGTCACCTACGACCATCCCGAGACGGTGGACGTACTCACCCAGCTGGCCATCCTCATCCGCAATCCTTATATTCTGGAGAGCTTGATGGGACTGTCGGTCGACTTCGACGAAGAACCCACACAGGAGATGGAGAATGTGTTCAAGGCCGAGAACCAGCAGAGCCAGGCCTTGCGACGCAGCAAGATGAATCTGGTAGAGGCCAAGCGCATTGCGGCAGCAGCCGACGTACACATGTCCACACTGAGCCGCGTGAGCACGAACATCGCGTCGGGCATTCTGCACACCATGAAGGAGCAGGACGTGGGTGAAGTGATACTGGGTATGCACCTCATCGACGGCAATGCACCGGCCGGATCGCTGGGAACGGTGGTTGACGGAGTGTTGTCGGGTTCGCATCGCGAGGTCATGGTAGTGCACATCATAGCCCCTCCCGGCACCATACGCCGCGTGGTGGTGCTGGTACCCGAGAAGGCTGAATACGAGGTGGGATTCTACAAATGGGTGGAGCACATCTGCCGCATCGGCGAGCAACTGGATTGCCACCTTGTTTATTACGGATGGGCAAAGACGCTTGCACACATCAACGAGTACATGGTGCTCAAGCATCCCCACGTGCGCACCGAGAGCCACATCCTGAAGGAATGGGACGAAGTGTCGCAACTGAGCGAGACATGCGGCAGAAACGAACTGGTTGTGGCTGTCACCTCGCGTCCCGGATTCATATCCTACGTGCCCACGATGGGCATCCTGCCCCGACTGTTTGCCAACACCTTCCAGGACACCAGCATCATGCTGCTCTATCCCGACCAGTATGGCGAACCCACAGCCAACATGACGATATTCTCGCCCAACGGCGTAGCGATAACAAGAAACATCGGCTTCAGAAAAGTCGGAAAGAGGAAGAAAGGGAAAAAGAAGAAATAAGCTATAGAAGAAAATGATAAAGATACGCAACATAACAAAGAGTTTTGGCGACCTGCAGGTGCTCAGAGGCATTGACCTCGACATCGAAAAGGGAGAAGTAGTAAGCATCGTGGGACCGAGCGGAGCTGGCAAGACCACCCTGCTGCAGATAATGGGAACACTGGACAAGGCCGATGGAGGCTCGATAGAGATAGACGGCATTGACGTGTCCAAGCTGAAGCAGAAAGAACTGAGTAAGTTCCGCAACCAGAAGATCGGATTCGTCTTCCAGTTCCACCAGTTGCTGCCCGAGTTCACAGCACTCGAGAACATCATGATTCCCGCCTTCATAGCCGGAGTCGGAAAGAGCGAAGCACGCAAGCGTGCTGAAGAGCTGCTGGCCTTCATGGGGCTCACCGACCGCGCCTCGCACAAGCCCAACGAACTGTCGGGTGGCGAGAAGCAGCGTGTGGCAGTGGCTCGAGCACTGATGAACCACCCCGTCGTCATCATGGCCGACGAACCGAGCGGAAGCCTTGATTCAAAGAACAAGGAAGACCTGCACCGCCTCTTCTTCGAACTGCGCGACAAGATGGGACAGACATTCGTCATCGTCACACACGACGAACAGCTGGCCTCTCTCTCCGATCGCGTCATACACCTCAAGGACGGACTCATAGAGAAGGACACTAAGAGCGAATAATAGTTTTATGATAGAATTAGGAAAGACAAACACCCTGACCGTGGTGAAGAGTGTTGACTTCGGTCTCTATCTGGACGGAGGTCCTGAGATTGGCAACATACTACTGCCCAGCCGCTATGTGCCGCAAGGAACAAACATCGGCGATGCGATCGATGTGTTCCTGTATCTGGATATGGAAGAGAAAATCATCGCCACCACCGAGAAGCCTTTGGCTCAGGTGGGTGATTTCGCTTATCTCGAGGTGGCATGGGTTAACAACTTCGGCGCCTTCCTGCACTGGGGACTGATGAAAGACCTCTTCGTACCCTTCCGCGAACAGAAGATGAAGATGGTGAAGGGCAACAGCTATATCGTACACGTACACCTGGACGAAGACAGCTACCGCATCATGGCCAGTGCCAAGGTGGACAGATACATCGACAACAGCTTTGCACCCTATCGCGTTGGCGACGAGGTGGACATCCTTGTCTGGCAAAAGACAGAATTGGGACTGAAGGTTATCGTCAACAACCGCTATGCAGGTCTGCTCTACGACGACCAGATATTCTGCAACCTGAGAACAGGCGACCGCACCAAGGCCTACGTCTCACAGATACGCCCCGACGGCAAGCTCGACCTGCGCCTCTCACGCCCCGGACAAGGTGCCGTGCAGGACTTCAGCGACACACTGCTGCAATACATCAAGGACAACGGCGGACACACTGCCTTGGGCGACAAATCGCCAGCCGAAGACATCTACGAAGTGTTCGGCGTGAGCAAGAAGGTGTTCAAGAAGGCGGTAGGCGACTTGTACAAACGACGCCTCATCACCATCCAGCCCGACGGGCTGCGGTTGAACTAGGAAGCCAGAAGCACTAGAAAGACTAGAGCATCTAGAAAGACTAGAACAGCTAGAAAGACTAGAGTGTCTAGAACATCTAGAAAACCAGCAAAAAAGAATCAATTTATATAACTAACCATTCACGCCCTTGGGCGCTAATCTTACAAAAAAAAAATGAAAAAGAATTTAGCAACCCTTGCAGTGCTGCTCATGGCTTCGGCCTCGGTGGCAGCACAGCCCAACAGCAAGCAATTGAGTTCGGGCGGTTATCCCGTCAATCCCGTTCCATTCACCCATGTCCACATTGCCGAAGGCACCTTCTGGGGCCAGCGTCTGCAAGCCAGTCAGGACATCACCATCCCCTTGGCATTCAGCAAGAGCGAGGAGACCGGCCGTTACACCAACTTCTCGAACGCTGCCCAGCACATCAAGGATGCCAGCAAGACATTCGAGGTGAAGAAGGGCACCTACTCGTTCGACGACACCGACCCCTACAAGACCATCGAGGGAGCCAGCTATCTGCTGCAGACCTACCCCAACGCCAAGTTCAAGGGCGGACGTCTGGACAAATACGTAGACAGCGTGGTGGCCGTCATCGCCTCGGGTCAGGAGCCCGACGGATATCTCTACACCTCGCGCACCCAGAACCCCCAGCACCCACACGAGTGGGCCGGTTCAAAGCGCTGGGAGCGCGTCGAGGACCTCTCGCACGAGTTCTATAACCTCGGTCATCTGTGCGAGGCTGCCGTGGCTCACTACTACGCTACGGGCAAGAAGAACTTCCTGGACGTTGCCATCAAATACGCCGACTGCGTTTGCCGCGAGGTAGGCGACAAGCCCGGACAGGCCAGCGTGGTGCCCGGACACCAGATTGCCGAGATGGGTCTGGCCAAGCTGTACATCGCCACTGGCGACAAGAAGTACCTGGAGCAGGCCAAGTTCTTCCTGGACAAGCGCGGCAAGAAGGATCCCAACTGGAAGCGTACACGCGACGGACTCTACGACAAGGATGGTTACTACCACTCTATGGGCGATTACAGCCAGAGCCACAAGCCTGTCATTGAGCAGGACGAAGCCGTAGGCCATGCCGTACGTGCCGGATACATGTATGCCGGTATGGCCGACATTGCAGCACTGACGGGCGACAAGGACTATATCAAGGCCATCGATGCCATCTGGGATAACATCGTCACAAAGAAATACTACATCACCGGTGGCGTGGGTGCCACTGCCAGCGGCGAGGCCTTCGGTGCCAACTACGAGTTGCCCAACATGTCGGCCTACTGCGAGACGTGTGCTGCCATCGCACAGGTATACCTCAACTACCGCCTGTTCCTCCTGCATGGCGAGTCCAAGTACTACGATGCTCTGGAGCGCTCGCTCTACAATGGTGTCATCAGCGGCGTGTCGCTCGATGGTGGCCGCTTCTTCTACCCCAACCCATTGGAGTCGATGGGCCAGCACCAGCGCCAGGCCTGGTTTGGCTGCGCCTGCTGTCCCAGCAACATAGCCCGCTTCATCCCCAGCATACCCGGATACTTCTACCAGACGAAGGATAACGACGTATACGTAAACCTGTACTGCTCGAACACTGCCGACCTGACCGTGAACGGCAAGAAGCTGACCTTGAAGCAGGAGACGGGCTATCCCTGGAATGGCAACATCAACATCACCGTCGACAAGACCAGCGCCGGACAGTTCAACATGCGTCTGCGCATCCCCGGATGGGTTCGCGGCAAGGTGGTGCCCAGCGACCTTTACAGCTATGCCGACAACAAGCAGCTCAGCTACAGCGTCACCGTGAACGGTACTCCCGTCGAGGCAGAGCTGAAGGATGGTTACTTCGGCATCGACCGTAAATGGAAGAAGGGCGACAAGGTGGTGCTGCACCTTGACATGCAGCCTCGCATCGTCACCGCACTGGAGAATGTTGAGGCTGACCGCGGACGTGTAGCCGTAGAGCGCGGACCTATCGTATACTGTGCCGAGTTCCCCGACAACAACTTCGACCTCGGCGCCATGATGCTGTGCCAGAAGCCTCAGTTCGAGATGAAGGAGAGCAGTATGACCATCAAGGCCGACGACGGACAGCACACCTACCAGTTCAACGGCCTGACCACAGCTGCCCAGACGCTGAACTACGACGAGAAGGGTCATCTCACCGTGAAGGATGTCACCCTCAACCTCATCCCCTACTATGCATGGAACCATCGCGGCAGCGGCCGTATGCTCGTGTGGCTGCCCTACGAACTGCGCAGCACCTCGCCCGCCAAGCCCGCTACTATAGCCTCGAAGAGCCGACTGACCGTCAGCACACGCACAGCTGCCGTCAGTGCCATCAACGACCGCCTGCTGCCCAAGAACGCCAACGACAAGAGCGTTCCCTACTACCACTGGTGGCCCAAGCAGGGTGGAACGGAGTGGCTGCAGTACGAACTGCCCACAGCCACCCAACTGTCATCGAGCAGCGTATACTGGTATGACGACGGTCCATGGGGCGGATGCCGCGTGCCCAAGGCATGGCGCATCCTGTACAAGGACGAAGCCGGACAGTGGCAGCCCGTCAAGAACAAGGACGAGTACGTAGTGAGAAAGGGCAACCTGAACACCGTACACTTCGAGCCCGTCACCACCAAGACCATCAGGATGGAGGTTGACCTGCCCGACGACAACTCGGCTGGCCTCTTCGAGTGGGAGGTGGAATAAAGCCAAAACAACAGAATCCACAATAAGTAAGTGGTCAAAATTGTTTAGTTAATAGTGCTGGCACCATGTCAGCACTATTTTTTTGACTCACCCATACTGCGAATTTACATTTTCACTTGCACTCTTCCACTAACAACAGCTAACACACTAATGCACAACACATTTGGACAGTGCACGACTCCTTCTCCACTTGCACTACTCTTCCACTAGTCTTCCACCATCTTCGCGTGGCAGCATTGTTCCAACACCCATGCATATCTTATTATATCCTGCACGTACTTTATTACGACGCTCGAGCGGTGTACGTGAGGTACACGCGTGGTGTACCAAGAGGTACACGCATGATGTACCAAGAGGTACATGCACAGTGTACCGTGTGGTACATGCTGCATGAACCGCACTACAGACGCAAAGGAAATACCAGGAAATGCTAGCAGAAAGAAAGAAAATCGTACGGCTAGTGTACGATTATTGCGCGGCTGGTGCAAGACTGGTGCAAGACCGGTGCAAGACTGGTGCAAGAGTCATGCACCTGGCAACACTATAAAAATCAATGCACTACAAGCTTAGTGCAAGTAGTGCATGTGAAACGTATGAAAAAACAGTGTGCAGAAGCGTGTTATTTCCACTCAGGGACTCCTGTACCAGCCCTGTAGACGTTGGACAGATACAAGTGGAAGCGCAGTGTGCTGTAGCCGGGAGTGTCGCCCTTGCCTGCCGCACCGTATGCCATCTCCTGCGGAATGTATACATACCACTCGTCGCCAGGCACCATATACTGCAGGGCTGTAGAGAAACCATCTATCAAAGCCTTTACGGCCATGGGCGAAGGGGCTGCGGTGCTGGGATTGAAGGTACCATAGTATGACTGGTCGACGATGCGAGCCTCCTCATACAGTCCGCCGTCGGCTGCCTCGTATTGCGTAGGCATCAGGAATGCACGATAGCTGGCGCGAACGGTGTCGCTATACATGGGCGAGATGGCATCGTCTCCCTCGCGCGTACCTTTCTTTATAATATGCACGCAGATGGAGTCGGTCGAGAGTTTGCTGTCATAGCCAGCAGCCTTCTGCAGACTCTTGAATCTGCGCCACTCGCAATGCTCCTCCCAGTCGTTGCCATACTGAGCTTTGGCCTGAGCAATGGCCGTACGGGCAGAGTCGCTTATCTGCTCAAACCAGATGGCGTTGCGCGACTGCCAGTTGACATAGGGATCCCATGCACCATCCGACTCGGTGCAAGAAGTAAGGGACAGGGCACATACCACACCCAGGACCCACACCCCAACCCTCCCCGAGGGGAGGGAGTGGAAGGTATGTCGTGCTGCGGAGAGCAAAGATTTCAATTTATGTAGCATAACTAAGGGGCTTACAGCAAGTTCTTCAGCAGGCTGGTGATGCTCACCTTGTCCTCGATGATGCCACGCAGGTCGGCGATGGCCACACGACGCTGCTCCATGGTGTCGCGGTCGCGGAGGGTTACGGTGTTGTCCTCGAGAGTCTGCTGGTCAACGGTAACGCAGAAGGGACAGCCGATGGCGTCCATACGACGGTAGCGCTTGCCAATCTGATCCTTCTCCTCGTACTTGCAGTTGAAGTGGAAGCGCAGGTCGTTGATGATCTCCTGTGCCTTCTCGGGCATACCATCCTTCTTGGTGAGGGGGAAGACAGCGAGCTTGACGGGAGCCAAGGCTGCGGGCAGGTGCAGCACGGTACGAGTCTGACCATCGGCCAGTTTCTGCTCCTCGTAGCTGTGGCACATGATAGAGAGGAACATACGGTCGACACCAATTGAGGTCTCGATGACGTAGGGAGTGTAGCTCTCGTTGCGCTCGGGATCGAAGTACTCGATCTTCTTGCCAGAATACTTAGCATGCTGGCTGAGGTCGAAGTTGGTGCGAGAGTGGATACCCTCGACCTCTTTGAAGCCGAAGGGCATGTGGAACTCGATATCGGTAGCAGCGTTGGCGTAGTGAGCCAGCTTGTCATGGTCGTGGAAACGATAGTTCTCAGCACCGAAGCCCAGGTTCTGGTGCCACTTCATACGGGTTTCCTTCCACTTGGCAAACCAGTCGAGCTCGGTACCGGGCTGGATGAAGAACTGCATCTCCATCTGCTCGAACTCGCGCATACGGAAGATGAACTGACGGGCAACGATCTCGTTACGGAAGGCCTTACCAATCTGAGCGATACCGAAGGGCAGCTTCATACGGCCGGTCTTCTGCACGTTGAGGTAGTTGACGAAGATACCCTGAGCCGTCTCGGGACGGAGGTAGATCTTGCTGGCACCCTCGGCAGCCGCACCCATCTCGGTCGAGAACATGAGGTTGAACTGACGTACGTCGGTCCAGTTGCGGGTACCGCTGATGGGGCAAACGATCTCCTCGTCGAGGATGATCTGCTTCATACCGTCCAGGTCGATGCCGCCCTCAGCGTTCATGACAGTCTGGAAGCGGTGGTGCAGGTTGTCATACTTCTCCTGATTCTCGAGTACGCGAGCATTGGTAGCGCGGAACTGAGCCTCGTCGAACGAGTCGCCGAACTTCTTCTTTGCCTTCTCAATCTCCTTCTGGATCTTATCCTCGTACTTGGCCATCTGCTCCTCGATGAGCACATCGGCACGATAGCGCTTCTTCGAGTCGCGGTTGTCGATGAGGGGATCGTTGAAAGCGTCCACGTGGCCGCTGGCCTTCCAGGTGGTGGGGTGCATGAAGATGGCGGCATCGATGCCCACGATGTTCTCGTGCAGGAGCACCATGCTCTGCCACCAGTACTGCTTGATGTTATTCTTCAGCTCTACACCGTTCTGACCGTAGTCATACACGGCACCGAGGCCATCATAGATATCACTTGAGGGAAATACAAAACCGTACTCTTTGCAGTGCGATACGATCTTCTTAAATACGTCTTCTTGCTGTGCCATTTTACTATAAATTTACAATTTGGGGGCAAAGTTACGCATTATTTTCTATTTAACCAAAAAGATGCTACGTTATTTGCCGAAACATCCAATTATCGAAGCATCGAGTTATCGAAACATCGAATTAGTGAAGCATCGAGTTAACGAAGCATCGAGTTAGTGAAACATCGAGTTATCGAAGCATCGAGTTAACGAAACATCGAGTTAACGAATTATCGATGCACCGAATTATCGAGTTTTCGATGTTTCGACGGCTCGAAAAGAAGTGCTCCATGCAAAAAGAAGCGCCCCTCGCAATGAGGAGCGCTTCCTGAAGTTATTTGTCTCATCCCGCACTCCCCTCCCTTTCGGGGGAGGGGTTGGGGGGTGGGGCTTTACTTAACCAGAACCTTAACCATCTTAGAGGTACCGTTAGCACGGGTAACCTTCACGATGTTAACACCCTTCTGGAGCTTGCTCTGCTGTGTACCGTTGATGTTGAAGTACTGAGCAGCCACGATGGGAGAAACAACGTTCTGTACAGCGGTAGTAGGATCGGTAGAAGGCTCGGTCTTGCCTAAATACTCGATATTCAACTGACCCCAGATAACCCAAGCGTCATCCTGGTTGGTCTCCTTAACGATACCAAGCTCGATGCAATCCTTAACACCAGCCACCTGAGAAGCGAATGCCTTAACCTCGGCAGCCTCGGTTACCTGGAACTGCAGGATGTTCTGATACAAACCAGCATTGAATGCGTCGGCAGCCTGAGCCATGCTGTTGGGAACAACAACACCGTCATACTTACCACCAGAAACGGCAGCACCCTCGCCCTCGTAGTTACCAACCTCAGAGAAGAGGCTAGCAATAGGAGTAGAAGCGTTGCCAACCACCAGCTTAGCGGGAAGAGGCTCGCCGATAGAATCGATAGCAGCGTCGGCAGAGTGCTTGTTGAAGCCAGCGTTACGCTGGAAGGCCTGAACCTTAAGACGATAGTAACCAGCAGGCATGTTGTAAACCTTCTGGGTCAGAGTGAAGGAACCGTTCCATACCTCAGCGAGGTTGTAAGAATTACCCTCCTCGTCAGTGTTAGCAAAGTATCCGTGAGGAGCCTTGCCAGTGGTAGTCCAGCAATCGTAGCCATTACCATTCATATTGAATGTAGCATTAGCAATGATGCCAGGAATTGCCACAGGCTCATCCTCGGTAGCGCTCTTCATCTCATCCTCAACCTCTGCCAGAGCAGCGTCGCAGAATGCAGCGTCCATAGCGATGATAGCAGCCTCCATCTCAGCGTCGGTATCGTAGCCGTCGCCAAGGAGCTTCTCGTATACCTCGTCACAAACTCCAGAAGCAATCTCTGAGTCAGTAACGCTCAAACGAACCTCGGTATTGAATACGTATGCATCGAAAAGCTTCTTTGCAAGAGCAACTGAGGCATCAATGTTCTTAAGATACTTCTCGAGAGTATCCAAAGCAGCGATACAGTCATCCTCAGTACCATTGGTATAAGCGTCAACACCCTGCTTAGCCAGGCTACCCCAAGCGTCAACAACCTCCTGAGAAGCACCACAAATCTCATTGTCCTTATAGAGCATACCATCCTCGAGAGCCTTATCACCACGAGCAATCAGCTGGTTGATAGGCTCAGCGTAGGTAGCAGAACCAGAACCCAGGTAGGTAATCTTGAAGGTATCGAAGATAACCCACTGCTTAGCATTGTCGCAACGAGCACCCAGGGTGATGTCGCCCTGCTCCTTCAATACGATGTTGAACTTGTTGGTGTAGTCAAAGTTCTCACCGTCGCTCTTGTGCATGAAGTGCCATGCAGCACCACTCATACCGTTAGGCTGGTAGTAACCATTGCCATTTACGTTATCAGCAGGCCAACCATCGTTGCCATTCTCGAGCTGATAGAGAGAAGTCGCAGTTTGGTAAGCAGCGATGTCGCAGAAGGGAGTAGTCTGCTCACTGCCATCGGGCAGGATAGCATAAAGTTCAGCGGGCTTGCCATCACCATCCTTACGGTTGAAGCCCTGGCAGCTCAGCTGATAGAGACCGCGAGGCATGTTCTTGATGGTCTGAGACATTGAGAATACAGCCTGGTAGCGCTCTGCCAAACCGTCAGCCTCAGCGGGGATAGCATCCTCTGCGCAAGACGAAGCATATTCAGAGTTGTTAGCACCCTGAGCGTGGTTAGCAGCCCAAACGGGTGATGTACCGGTTACAGCCCAACCACTGAAGTTGCTCTTGAAACCAGCATTCTTAAGCAAAATAGTAACATCGTCACCAGCCTTTACATTCTCGCTGATGTAGTTAGCAATCAAATCGTTCAGCTCAGCGTCGATAGTAACCTCGTCGCCAGTCTCGTACTCAAGGTTGTCGAATTTCTCTCTCCAGCCAGAGAGGGCATCGCTGATCTGACCAGCCAACTCGCCCCATGACTCTGAGCACTCGTTCATTCTCTCCTCAGCCTCATCGATGGTAGCAGCAATCTTCTTGTAAGCAGCTACAGAAGCATCAAGACCACTGACAGCAGTCTCGAGAGAAGCCTGCAAATCCTTATAGTAATCATCGTCCTTACCATCCTCTGCATCAACAGCAGCTTTGTAAGCCTCCTCCAGGGCAGCCTTTACTGCAGCGCTTGCCACAATATCGTCCAGACCCTCAACATACTGCTTGTTTACCTTAGCTACACACTCCTCAAGCAGGATCTGGAAAGCATTCTTGGTGATGGGGCCATAGTACTTCAAAGTGAAGTTGTCGGCAGCAATCCAGTTTGCGGTAGCACCCTGAGTGCGCAGACCAAGCTCGAGGTCACCACCCGTGTGGATGAAGGTCAGGATAGCATGGTTGGGAAGCTCATTTTCAGAAGCAATATTTTCATGGCTGTCGATGTCACCACCCAGCACGTACAGCTGAACACCTGTTACAGGGTTCTGGCTGCCATCCCACTGCTGTACAGCAATAGCATCGCAAGAGAGCTTGTACTTACCAGCAGGCATACCGTAGATAGTCTGGCAGAGCTTAGCGTCGCCGATGGTAGCGAACGACTTACCGTCACGCTTCATCTCGTTTACGTTGTTAGCCCAAGCCTCGATGAACTGACCAATTCTAGACTCACCACTTTCGTTGGTATCCTCGTCTTCCCAGTAAACGGGAGTTACACCATCTCTAGGATAAGCAGCACCCTGGTAACCTACGTTAGTAGCGGTAGTACCGCTTACGAAGGTGCACTCCCAACCACTGATGTCGCCAGCAGAGAAGTCAGCGTTCACAATCAGTTCGGTACCGTCTTTAGGACTTTTCTCAGTAGCACCATCCAGTACCTTAGCGGTGTGGATAGCAGCGATAGCGTTGGCAACCAACTTCTCAGCAGCCTTCAGCTCCTCAACGGTGCTGTTGGTGTTGTTGTAAACAGCCTCAGCCTTTGAGCAGTCAACCTCGGGATAGTCAGCCTTAGCCTGGTCGATGACCTTCTTCAATGCCATAGCAGCATTGTAGGGCTTGAGAGCCTCTACCAATGCAGTAGCATCCTCCTGGGTCATGAATGCCCAGCTGATGCCAAAACCAGCATACTTCTGAACTTCACCTTCCTCGTCGAGGTAGGTACCATCGGGGTTAACGTTAGCATACACGATGTTCTTGTCGCCATTCCAGCCAAAGAACTCGTTAGCCCAGTTAGGATTGGTGGGAGCCTCGGGGTCCGAGCCAACACCATACACGGGGTCATCGATGGGAGACTGGATGGTATAGAAACCATTCTCGCCCAAAGCGATTGTCCAGTTGAAACCTCTGTTCTGAGTACCCATGTCGATGAAACAGCCAGAAGTGTTGTCGCGGAACAGATACTTGCCAGACTTTGCACCGCTTGAGGTTAACAACTTGAAGTTCTTTCCATCGTCCGACCACTCGAGCTTGTAGTCAAGACCCTCGGCCAAAAGAGAAGTCTGAGTACCCCATGCATTGGCACCACCCAGGAATGCTCCGTACTCTACATTGTAGATACGAACCAGTGTACCTTGTGTGGCCACTTCTGCAGGCTCCAAAGACTTAACTTCGGGCTTAACCCACTGAGCGTTAACGCCCAGCCATGACAGCGAAACAGCTGCCAAAAGAAGTAATTTCTTCTTCATCTTGTTTGTTTTTGATTAATAAATTAGTTAGTTATAAATAAAGGTTTTTCCTTTTTTCAAGATTATTTGCGCCGATTCTTTGATTGCACCTTCACAGTTGACGATTGATGAGTAGAAATAGTTTCGGACGAAGCATCGCGACCTCTCTTTTCGAGGAAGAAGTAGCCAAGGAAGAAAAAAGCGACAATACAAGCCACCAAAGTGACGAACATACCAGTAGTGATGTTTGAGTCGCTATTCAGAAATCTATTCAGCAAAATCACTGTTGCACAGTATTTTGCGACATCTAAACAGAACTTCCCTATCTCAGCCAACGTTCTATCTCTAAGCCTCATGCTTCATGTCTTTTTTATCCTTGTTGGCAACCAGCACATATAGCAAGAATAAGAATATTATCCCAAGCGCTATAGCAAAAGCATAAAAACTATCCATTTCTCGACACTTTTTGTAATTACGTTGCAAAGATAGCGAAAAGCATGCAACAAGCAAAAATTTTCTCTCTTTTTTTTATTT
Source organism: Bacteroidales bacterium (assembly GCA_018064685.1). GTDB lineage: Bacteria > Bacteroidota > Bacteroidia > Bacteroidales > Bacteroidaceae > Physcousia. The sequence goes on from JAGHUS010000205.1 coordinate 15,314, forward strand.
TTGCCGCAAAAAAGCAATAGGAGAGGAACAAAACACACAAATAACACACGTTTTTTGCCGCGTTTGTTTTGTATTAATATATATAATGTGTATCTTTGCAGTAAGAAAAACATCCCCTTAATACATGACAGACAACATACAGAACCCCGAAGGCATCACCCACCACCTGAACCAGATGTACCAGAACTGGTTCCTCGACTATGCTTCGTACGTAATCCTGGAACGCGCCGTACCGCATATCGGCGACGGCTTCAAACCCGTGCAGCGACGCATACTGCACTCGATGAAGCGCATGGACGACGGACGATATAACAAGGTGGCGAACATCGTGGGTCACACCATGCAGTTCCACCCCCATGGCGACGCCAGCATCAAGGACGCCTTGGTGCAGCTGGGACAGAAGGAACTGCTCATCGACTGCCAGGGCAACTGGGGCAACATCATCACCGGCGACGATGCGGCCGCAGCCCGTTACATCGAGGCTCGCCTGTCGAAATTCGCCCTCGACGTGGTATTCAACCCCAAGACGACGGAATGGAAACTCTCGTACGACGGACGCAACAAGGAGCCTATCGCCCTGCCCGTCAAGTTCCCCTTGCTGCTGGCACAGGGTGCCGAGGGTATTGCCGTGGGACTGAGCTGCAAGATTCTGCCTCACAACCTCAACGAGATATGCGATGCCGCCATCCTGTATCTGCATGGCGAGCCATTCACGCTCTATCCCGACTTCCCCACCGGCGGCAGCATCGACGTGTCGAAGTACAACGACGGACAACGTGGCGGCAGCGTGCGTGTGCGTGCCAAGATTGAGAAGCGCGACAACAAGACACTGGCCATTACCGAGATTCCCTTTGGCAAGACTACGGGTACGGCTTCGAAGCCCAGCGCCTTCATCGACAGCATACTGAAAGCCAACGAGAAGGGAAAGATAAAGATACGCAACGTTGAGGACCTCACGGCAGCCTCGGCCGAGATTCTCATACACCTCACGCCGGGCGCGTCGAGCGACAAGACCATTGATGCCTTGTACGCCTGTACGGACTGTGAGGTGAGCATCTCGCCCAACTGCTGCGTCATCGACGAGCGCAAACCGCAGTTCCTGGGTGTGAGCGACGTGCTGCGCCGCTCGGTAGACAACACGTTGGAACTGTTGCGCCAGGAGCGACTCATACGCCGTGGCGAACTGCTGGAACAGCTACACTTCGCTTCGCTGGAGCAGATATTCATCGAGGAGCGCATCTACAAGGACAAGAAATTCGAGAATGCGGAATCGATGGATGCTGCATGCGCACACATCGACGAACGACTGACTCCCTGGTATCCGAAGTTCGTACGCGAGGTGACGAAGGACGACATCCTGCGACTGATGGAGATTAAGATGGCACGCATCCTAAAGTTCAACAAGGAGAAGGCCGAAGAGAACATCGCTCGCATCAAGGAGGAGATAAAGCAGATAGACAAGGAACTGAACAACATGGTGGAGGTGACCTGCGACTGGTTCCGCTTCATCAAGGACAAATACGGCAAGGAACACCCACGTCTGACCGAGATAAAGAGCTTCGACACCATCGTGGCGTCGAAGGTAGTGGAGGCCAACCAGAAGTTGTACATCAACCGCGAAGAGGGCTTCATAGGAACGAGTCTGAAGAAGGACGAATACGTGAGCAACTGCAGCGACATCGACGACGTCATCATCTTCTACAAGGATGGCACGTACAAGGTGGTACGCGTGGCAGAGAAGCTCTTTGTGGGCGAGACGGAGCGCTCGAAGGCAGAGAAGAAGAAGGCAGAGATCATACACGTGGCCATCTTCAAGAAGAACGACGCACGCACCATCTACAACGTAGTGTACAAGGACGGCAAGGGTGGCACGTCGTACGTGAAGCGATTCAACGTGACGAGCGTGACACGCGACCGCGAATACGACCTGACGCAGGGCAAGCCCGGCAGCCGTGTGACGTACTTCACGGCCAACCCCAACGGCGAGGCCGAGATCATAAAGGTGACACTCAAGCCCAACCCGAAGCTGAAGCGTGTATTCTTCGACAAAGACCTGAGCGAGATAGCCATCAAGGGCCGTGCCTCGATGGGTAACATCCTGTCGAAGAACGACGTATTGCGCATTCAGCTCAAGAGCCACGGCACGAGCACTTTGGGCGGACGCAAGGTTTGGTTCGACCCCGACGTGAAGCGTCTGAACTACGACGAGCACGGACAGTACCTGGGCGAGTTTATCGACGACGACAAGATACTGGTCATCCTGACGAACGGCGAGTACTACATCTCGACCTACGACCCCAACAACCACTACGAGGACAACATCATGCGCATCGAGAAGTACGCCCCCAACAAGGTGTGGACGCTCTGCCTCTACGATGCCGAGCAGCAGAACTTCCCCTACATCAAACGTTTCCTGCTTGACGCATCGGCACGTCAGCACCAAAATTTCATGGGCGAGAATCCCAACAGCAAGCTCATCCTGCTCACCGACACCGTATACCCGCATCTGCTGGTCAAGATGGGCGGAGCCGATGACTTCCGCGAACCGATGGACATCGAGGCTGATGAGTTCATCGGCGTGAAGAGCTACAAGGCAAAGGGTAAGCGCATCACGACATTCTGCGTGGCAAGCATCAAGGAACTGGAGCCGACGAAGACACCTGAGCCAGAGGCGACCCAATCCGCAGAAGGGGGAGACGGTACAGAAGGAAATGAGGGAGGAAACACGAATGAAGGCACCGAACTGACCGACCCCGACGAAGGCAAGAGCCAGAGCGATGTGGCCGACGAGATAAACGGACAGTTGCATTTGTTCTAGTCTGTAGGCGAGTTGACAATTAAGAATTTGAGACTGCACGTGCTGATACAAAAAACTGAAAGGATGAAGAGACTCTTTCTATATATGACGATGCTGCTTTCCTGCGTTTCATTGTCGGCAGAAAAAAAGCCCACGAACTGCGGAATGATAGAAATCCCTATATTTCCAAAAGACAAACTACTTGTGGGAATAGGATATACCAACCAGTACGACACATACATCTCTCCGCTAGAGTATCGTGGGCCTCAGCTTGACATTCTTTGGGACAACGAGCGACGGCTGAAGGGCATTAAAAATGGAGATTGTGCCTTAAGTTTCCAGTCACTGCTCGACATACAGATGCACACCAGCACACCAGAGAGCAGCACCCTACGAATGTATGGCGGTGACATCCACTATGATGCAGGATGGTACTATAACTGGCTCTCCGTTGCGCCTGGACTCAGACTGAAAGCCGGCGGACAGGTAGGCGGCACGCTGGGCGGCATCTACTGCAACCGTTCGGGCAATAATCCGGCCAACGCACATGCTGCCGTCAGACTGTCGGCATCAGTGGGTGCGCAGTACAAATGGTTCTTGCGTCACACGGATGTGACATTCTACTACCAGGCCGACCTCCCAGTATTGGGTGCTGCCTTCTCGCCCGACTACGAACAGTCGTACTACGAACTATCGAAATACGGCTACTGTCACAACATCTGCGCCACCACACCCGCCAACGCATTCTCCATTCGTCAGATGCTAAGCGCAGATATCAACTTCAAGCATGGCACACTGACTGTGGGATACAAGGCGGACATACGGCAGGCGAAGCTCAACCATCTGCAGCAACACCAATATGCACATTCGTTCATGATAGGTTGGAGGAAGGGATTCTGAGTTGGCACACTAATTCCGAGACACGAATTGTCACTAATTTCGAGACACTAATTTTTATTTATGGAAGCTTTCGGCAAATACGGCAAACTAGCTAAATACATTTCGATCTGCATAATCTCCGTCCTCACTCTTTCCTCTTGCATCCGAGGCGAAGAGTGCTCCTACACGCCGGAGGATAATTTCCAGTCGCTTTGGCGCAACATCGACGAGCATTACTGCTTCCTGGACTACAAGAAGGAGCAACTAGGAGTGGATTGGAACGAAGTATACAGCAAGTACCATTCGCGCATAAACAACAACATGTCGTCAGTGCAACTCTTTGAAGTGCTGTGCGATATGCTCAGCGAACTGCGCGACGGACATGTCAACCTTTACTGTGCAGCCGACGTGGGTCGCAACTGGTCGTGGAAGGAGGACTATCCCGAAAACCTGAATACTGAACTGCGCGAACGCTACCTGGGCAAGGACTATAAGATTGCAGCCGGACTGCGCTACCGCATACTGGACGACAACACGGGCTATATCGTCTACGACAGCTTCAGCCAAGGTATTGGCGAGGGTAACATAGCCGAAGCGCTATACTATATGCGTTCGTGCACCGGACTCATCATCGACGTACGAGGCAACGGCGGCGGACAGCTCAACTACTCCGAACTGCTGTCCAGCCACTTCACCAACGAGCGTCTGCTGGTGGGCTATCACGCACACAAGAACGGTCCCGGGCACAACGACTTCTCAAAACCCGAACCCGAATACCTCGAGCCGAGCAAGACCATACGCTGGCAGAAGCCCTGCATCGTACTTACCAACCGCTCGTGCTTCAGTGCTACCAACGATTTCGTGCGTAACATGAAGGAGTGTCCGCTCGTCACCATCATGGGCGACCAGACAGGCGGAGGCAGCGGCCTACCTTTCAACAGCCAGCTGCCCAACGGTTGGTCACTGCGCTTCAGTGCCTGCCCTATGTACGACGCACAGATGCAGCACATCGAGTTCGGCATCCAACCCGACATCGCCTGCTCGCTCGACTCAGCCGACATGGCACGCGGCTACGACACCATCATCGAGGCGGCACGCAAGAAGCTGGCAGAAGAGAAGTAAAATTATAAAAAAAGGAGCTCGAAAGCTCCTTTTTGTGCGCCTGATAGGACTCGAACCTACACGCATCGCTGCACCAGATCCTAAGTCTGACGTGTCTACCAATTTCACCACAAGCGCAGAATTGTAGTGCAAAAGTACAACAATTCGCTGATTTAACCAAATATTCGACCTATTATTTGGCTTTTTAAGGGCTTTTTACTAATTTTGCGAAGATAATTCCGATAAAATAAAATAGGTATGAAAGGATTTATGAAAATGGTGGGCGCCACAGTGGTTGGCCTCGCTATGTGGTCGATCGTTGCTTTCATGTTCACCATGATAGCAATGGGCTCTATCATCGCATCAGAAGATAACCCAGTAGTGGAAGAAGGAAGCATTCTGCGCATCAAGCTCTCCGGCGAACTGTCGGAAAGAGCCGAGGAGTCGCCCATAGCCTTCCTTACTGGCGGCGAAGAGGGATTGGCACTGGACAACATCCTGATGGCCATCGACAAGGCAGCACAGGATGACAATGTGAAGGGCATCTATCTGGAAGGTGGAGCGCTAGCCGGTTCGCCCGCAATGATACAGGAGTTGCGCCAAGCCATCGTGAAGTTCAAGCAGAGTAAGAAGTTCGTATGGGCATACGGCGACACATACACACAGGGCAGCTACTATGTTTGCTCGGCTGCCGACCAGCTGTACCTCAACCCCGAAGGCATCGTGGACTGGCACGGTCTGTCGGCCGAACTGATGTTCTATACCGACGTAATGAAAAAGCTGGGTGTGAAGATGCAAGTCTTCAAGGTAGGCTCGTTCAAGAGTGCCGTAGAGCCTTACATCAACACCGAGATGAGCGAGGCCAACCGCGAGCAGGTGACAAGCTATCTGAACAGCATCTGGAACAACATGCTGCAGGACGTGGCACTCTCGCGCAAGCTCACTACCGACAAACTTAACGCACTGGCCGACAGCATGACAACCTTCATGCCTGCCAAGCAGCTGCTCGAGGCCAAGATGGTGGACAAGCTGTGCTACAAGGACGAGGTGCGTAGCCTGCTGAAGAGCAAGATGGGACTGGACAGCGACGAGTCACTGACGTTCGTAGAACCTGGTACCATGGCCAAGGTGAACACCGTGAGCCGCAAGGTGAAGGACTGCATTGCCGTCTATTATGCCTACGGCGACATCGTTGACGACAACACCAGCGACCTGTCAGGCGGAATGGTGGGCAACATCGCTCCCGAACCCATGAACAAGGAACTGGACCGACTGATGAACGACGACGACATCAAGGCTGTGGTCATCCGTGTCAACTCGGGTGGCGGTAGCGCATACGCCAGCGAACAGATATGGCGCCAGGTGTCTCTGCTGAAGCAGAAGAAACCCGTTGTAATATCAATGGGCGGAATGGCCGCCAGCGGTGGTTATTACATCTCGTGCAACGCCAGCCGCATCGTGGCCGAGCCCACCACACTGACCGGTTCAATCGGCATCTTCGGTATGTTCCCCGACATGAGCGAACTGCTGACGGACAAGATCGGTCTGCACTACGACAACGTGAAGACCAACAAGCGCGGCGACTTCGGCACCACCAGTCGTCCCGTCAACGAGGAAGAGGGCAGAATGATACAGGCACACGTGGAGCGTGGTTACGACCTCTTCACACGTCGTGTGGCAGAAGGACGCAAGATGGAGCAGGACAGCGTGAAGGTTATAGGCGAAGGACGCGTATGGACTGGAGAGCAGGCCTTGAAGATAGGTTTGGTGGACGAACTGGGCGACATGCAGGTTGCCATCAAGGCAGCAGCCAAACTGGCCAAGACCGACGACTATCTGGTGGACTACTACCCCGCACAGAAGTCTTGGTTCGAGAGCTTATTTGATGACGGCAGCATGAGCCCCGACTATATGGAGAGCCAATTGAAAGCCACATTGGGCGAATACTACGGCATCTTCAAGCAGGTGAAGAACATCAAGAATGCAAGCCGCATACAGGCTGCAATGCCTTACAAATTGATAATCAACAACTAAGCATTCCACTCAATGGAAGGTGATTTGATAAAGATAGACAAGTGGATGATGCCACTGAGCTGGTTGTATGGTGCCGTCACCGCCACCCGCAACTGGCTGTTCGACATAGGCGTGCTGAAGAGCATCAGCTACCCTATACCCGTCATAGGCGTAGGCAACATCACCGTGGGAGGTACAGGCAAGACACCCCATGTGGAATATCTTATCAGACTGCTGAGCGAACACTACAAGGTGGCCGTGCTGAGCCGTGGCTATAAGCGGCAGACGAAGGGCTACCTCCTGGCTAACAGCGAGACGAAGATGCAGGACATCGGCGACGAGCCTTGGCAGGTGAAGCAGAAATTCCCCAACGTATACGTGGCGGTGGACAGTAATCGAAGAAATGGTATCCGGCACCTGCTGGAGGACGAGGCTACACGCGACGTGGAGGTCATACTGCTAGATGACGCCTATCAGCATCGTTATGTGAAACCGGGCATGAACGTGCTGCTCATCGACTATCATCGCATGATAACCGATGACGCACTGCTGCCAGCCGGACGTCTGCGCGAGTCGAGCAAAGGACGACGCAGAGCACAGATTGTCATCACTACAAAATGTCCGGCAGGCATCACTCCCATGGACTTCCGTGTGGTGCAGAGTGCTCTACAGCTCCGTCCCTATCAGCAACTCTTCTTCAGCACCTTCCGCTACGGCGACATGCAGGGCCTCTTCAACGGCAAGACACGTCCACTGCGCTCTATCGAGGCCGAGGAGCATGTCATGCTGCTTACGGGCATTGCATCTCCCGAACAGATGAAGATGGACCTGCGCCGATACACACGACACATCACGCCGGTCAGCTTCCCCGACCATCATTTCTTCACACCGGAAGATGCACAACACGTCGAAGACGAATTCAAGAAACTCTCTCCCCCACGCCTCATCATCACAACCGAAAAGGATGCCAGCCGACTGCGTCAGTGCACCTCGCTGTCCGAGATGGTGAAACAGAGTCTCTACGCACTGCCCATACAGGTAGAGATAATGAGAGACGAGCAAACAAAGTTTAACGATAACATTTTAGGTTATGTACGCAAAGATTCAAGAAACAGCAAACTGGCTGAAGGAAAGAATTAGCACCCAGCCCGAAACAGCCATCATCCTCGGCACCGGCCTTGGACGTCTGGCCGACGAGATACAGGTCAAGGACCGCATCAACTATAGCGACATCCCCAACATGCCCGTCAGCACCGTCGAGGGCCACAGCGGTTGTCTGCTTATTGGCGAACTGGGCGGCAAGGACATCCTGGCCATGCAGGGACGATTCCATTTCTACGAGGGATACTCGATGAAGGAGGTGACATTCCCCATCCGCGTGATGTACGAGCTGGGCATCAAGACACTATTCGTGAGCAATGCGGGCGGTGGCACCAATCCCGACTTCAGCATCGGCGACCTGATGATCATCACCGACCACATCAACTTCTTCCCCGAGCATCCGCTGCACGGACCCAACTTCCCCACTGGTCCACGATTCCCCGACATGAGCGAAGCATACGACAAGAAGCTCATAGCGCTGGCCGACACCATTGCACAGGAGAAGGGTATCAAGGTGCAGCATGGCGTATACCTGGGCACACAAGGTCCCACCTTCGAGACACCAGCCGAATACCGTCTGTTCCGCGTCTTCGGAGCTGACTCCGTGGGAATGAGCACCGTGCCCGAAGTCATCGTAGCTAACCACTGCGGCATCAAGGTGTTCGGAATGAGCATCATCACCGACCTGGGTGTTGAAGGCAAGATCGTTGAGATCAGTCACGAAGAGGTGCAGAAGGCTGCCAATGCTGTACAGCCCCTGATGGCCGAGATTATGCGAGAGATGATTAAGAGAAGCTGAGAATAATTCATAATTCTTAATTCATAATTCATAATTAGGCTGCGCAGTGAACAATTCACAATTAAGCTGCGCAGTGGACAATCCACAATTAGGCTGCACAGTGAACAATCCGCAATTAGGCTGCGCAGTGGACAATCCACAATTAGGCTGCGCAGTGAACAATCCACAATTAGGCTGCGCAGTGGACAATCCGCAATTAGGCTGCACAGTGAACAATCCGCAGCCTACAAATACTGATTCTCTATTATTCCTAATAATTCCACATTATTCATGGAAATATCTGAACTGGGTGAGTTTGGCTTGATAAAGCACCTCACCAAAGACATAAAACCCGTCAACAAAAGCACTATCAAGGGCGTAGGCGACGACTGTGCCGTGATGCAGTACGCCGAAGGCAAACGTGTGCTGATGACAACCGACATGCTGATGGAGGGTGTACACTTCGACTTGCAATACACCCCAATGAAGCACCTCGGATACAAGTCGGCCATCGTGAACATCAGCGACATCATTGCCATGAACGGCAACCCCACACAGATGGTGGTGAGCATTGCCATCGGCAAGCGCTTCAAGGTGGAGGACCTTGAGGATTTCTATGCCGGACTGCAACTGGCATGCGAGAACTATCACGTAGACCTTGTAGGCGGCGACACCACCTCGTCGATGACCGGACTGGCCATCAGCATCACCTGTCTGGGCGAGGCAGCGCCTGAGGACATAGTGATGAGAAACGGTGCCAAGGTGAACGACCTGGTTTGTGTGAGCGGCGACCTGGGTGCTGCCTATATGGGACTTCAGCTGCTGGAACGCGAGAAGGCTGTCTTCAACGAGCAGTACCGCGAAGCTAAGCAGAAAGGACAGGATATTGAACCTGCACAGCCCGACTTCAGCGGACGTGAATATCTGCTGGAGCGAATACTGAAACCACAGGCACGACAGGACATCATACAACGACTGAAGGAGGCGGGCATACGTCCCACCAGCATGATGGATATCAGCGACGGACTGTCCAGCGAGATGATGCACATCTGCGAGCAGAGCGGTGTAGGATGCCGATTGTACGAAGAGAAGATACCACTGGACTACCAGACAGCAGCCACAGCCGAAGAGTTCAACATGAACGTCACGACCTGTGCCATGAATGGAGGCGAAGACTATGAACTGCTCTTTACCGTACCCCTGACAGACAACGAGGTGGTGAGCAAAATCGAAGACGTAAAGGTGATTGGCTACATCACTGCCGAGACGGAAGGCAAGAAGCTGATATGCCGAGACGGAAGCGAGTTCGACCTCAAAGCACAAGGATGGAATCCGCTGAAAGGCAATGAGTAATTCATAATACGGAATGCACAATTCAAAATGCGGAATGCGTATTTCTTATTTCTTAATTTACAAGATATACACATACGACTTGAGCATTTTGAGTTAACGTTGAGCAACAATAATGCGTAAATAAAACATGAAACGCAGAAATGAACAGAGGGCGCTGGCGGCTCTGCAAGTAATTATTCTTGTAGTAGCCATCGGCTCCCTCGTTTTCTTTCTGACAAAAGGGAAGAAAGGGGGTAACGAGGAGAAAGAACAAGCCTCGAATACCGCGTTGATCGAAGCGCAAGGAGAAGGACGCGGCGGAGAAGGAAAGAGTGCAGCAGCCTCATCCAGCAACGCAGCAGATGGCCAGGGAGCAACCGCGCAAAACATCATCTTCGATCCCAACACTGCCGACTCCGCCACCTTGGTGCGCGTTGGCTTTTCTCCCTTCCAAGCCGGCAACATCCTTAAATACAGAAGAAAAGGTGGACAGTACCACCGACCAGAAGACGTGAAAAGGGTGTACGGACTCACCGTGGGACAATGGGAACATCTGGCACCACTGATAAGTATTGGCAAAGAATACCAATACCTGAGCGACAACGAGGATGTGTATGTCAACAGCTACAGTCGGACGCACGCGTCAGGCTATAAAACCGACTATCCCACAAGCACTGCAAGCACCAGTCACCCGCAAGGTGTAGGAAACGACCAGATGCAGAATGGCACAACCAGAACAGAAGCGACAAGAGAGGACGGAAGTCCATTTCGGTCCAACAACCGCATACAAAAACTGCGCAGCGGAGAACACATCGAGCTTGGCAATGCCGACACAACGGCCTTGCAGAAGATTCCCGGTATTGGATCATACTACGCCAAGCGCATTGCTGAATACGGACAGAGACTGGGCGGATTCGCCTCACTAAGCCAGCTGAACGACAAGGAACTGGACTTCCTACCCGTCGGCATCGAGCAGTACATATCGCTCAACTCGCCACACATCAAGAAAATGCGCATCAACCGCATGCAGGTGCGCGAACTAAACCACCATCCCTACATCTCCTATCCGCAAGCCAAGCAGATAAGCGAGAGAGTAAGACTGTACGGTCCCATCCAGTCATGGAACGACCTGCTCTTTCTGTCAGAGTTCACAGAAAGAGACAAGGAACGATTGGAGCCTTACATCAGCTTTGAATAGCACTTTTTGGGTGCAGAGTACAGAGTAATTCTCAGTTTAGAGTTTAGTGTGTAGAGTAGTGTAGAGTGTAGAGCTTAGAGTATTGAGTTCCAAGTATTGAGTTTAGAACGTAATCACCATTAATTTCCCGCAAAAAGATCCACGATCTTTGTCAAGTCAAAGAACTGGTTGACGAAGACCAGTCCGATGGCAACGGGAATGACCCAACGCAGCAGGAAGATGATGAACGGGAAGAGACGGAAACGAATAGTGCCGTCATTGGTCAGCTCGTCATGCACCAGCTTCTTGTCAAGATACCAACCGGTGAAGAGCGAAATGATGATGCCGCCCAAAGGCATGAGTATCTTGGAGGGGAATGCATCAAAGCAGTCGAAGATGGTGAGACCGAACAGTTTGACATTACCCAGCAATCCGAAGGACAACGAACAGAAAACACCCAACGCCATACATACAACCGACACCCACATGGCAGCCTTCTTACGACTCATCCGATGTGCCTCGTGCAGATAGGCGGTGACGGGTTCGTGAATGCTGATGGCACTGGTCAAGGCTGCCAGGAAAAGCAGCAGATAGAAACACAGTGAGAAGACATAACCCACAACGGGCATGCTATGGAATGCATGCGAGAAGATGTAGGGCAGAGACTTGAATACAAGACCGGCTCCCTCCTCAAGGTTCGGATTCTCGACACTATACACAGCGGGGAAGATGATGACACCGGCCATAAGAGCCACAATAGTGTCGATGATGCTGACGCTGTAGGCCGTACGCACCAGATTAGTATCCTTGCGGAAATAGCTGGCATAAGTACACAGGCAGCCCATAGCCAGACTCAAAGAGAAGAAGGCCTGACCGACGGCCGACAGTATGGTGCTGGCAGTGAGCTTTGAGAAATCGGGATAGAAGAGATAGCGGAGACCCTGACTGGAACCAGGCAATGAGAAGGCACAGACAACCAACACGGCGATGATAAGCAGAAGCATTGGCATCATGACCTTACTGAATCGTTCAATACCCTTCTCTACGCCCATTATTATAATAAGGTGTACGACGGCCATAAAGATGACAGCAAAAAGAACGGGTAGCCATGGATGTGCTACAAAACTGTCGAAGAAAGACGAGAAATGACCGGCATCGTCGCCACTGTACTGCAAGGCTCCGACAAGGGACGAATAGGCGTAGTAAAGCGTCCAACCCGAGACAACGACATAGTAGCACATGATGATGAAAGCCACCAGAACACCGATGCCACCCTGCACGCGCCACCATGTGCCGGGAGCCAGTTTCTGGTAGGCGGTAGCGGTATTGGCACGCGTATGACGACCAATGACAAACTCACCCATCATGATAGGCACACCAATAAGAAGAACACAGGCCAGATAGACCAGTATGAATGCGGCTCCACCATTCTTACCCACTTCCGTGGGGAATCGCCAGATATTACCCAGTCCCACAGCGCTACCAGCCGAAGCCAGTATAACACCTAACTTGCTACCAAAATTCTTTCTGTCTGTTGTCATGCCTATACCTTAAATTCTATATACCTTATATTCTAATCGTCTATTACACAGTACTCCACAACTACTCTAAACACTACACTCTAAACTTCAAAACAGGACATTTCCAAACAATTCGTTGACGAAAACCAAGCCGATAAAGACAGGAACGACAAAACGCACCAGCACAAGGAACACCCAGAGAAGAGGCATACGAAGAGTACCTCCATTGGTGAGTTCGTCGCGCACAGCCTGCTTCTTCATCTTCCATCCCACAAAGAGGCAGATGCCTATACCGCCCAGGGGCATAAAGAATTTGGCCGTAAGGAAATCGAAGAGGTCGAAGAAGCCCATGCCGAAGATCTGCACGTCACGCCAAGGACCGAAGCTAAGAGAGCAGCACACACCCAGCACGCCACATACTCCTGTCACTATCCAAGCTGCACGGCTGCGACTCATATTGAACTTCTCACGGATGAAAGCAGTACTGATCTCGTGCATGGAGATGCTGCTGGTAAGAGCAGCAAGCAAAAGGAGCAGATAGAAGAGGATGCTGAAGATGTCGCCCAACCACGGCACATCGGAAAAGGCCTGGTTGAAGACGTTGGGAAGAGTGACGAAAACAAGTCCCGGTCCCGCATCGGGCTGCATACCTACACTGAAGACGGTGGGGAAAATGATAAATCCGGCCAGCACAGCCACCAACGTATCGATGACACACACATTGAGAGCCGAAGATGCCAGCGGCGTGTCCTTCTTGAAGTAGGACGAATAGGTGACGAGACAACCCAAACCCACAGAGAGCGAGAAGAAGGCTTGTCCCATGGCAGAGAAGACAACCTTGGGTGTCACCTTGGAGAAGTCGGGCTGCAGCAGGAAGGTGAGTCCTTCGCTGGCATTGGGCATCGTAACACTGAGCACCACCAGCAGCAGGATGATGGCCAGCAGAAGCGGCATCATCAGTTTGCTGAACTTCTCAATTCCGCTCTCCACACCTTTAGCCACGATCACATGCGTGATAAGGAGAAACAGCAGGACAAAGATGACAGGACGATAGGGATGGGTGACAAAAGCATCGAAACTGGCACCATAATCGGTAGCACCCGAGAGGGCACCCGTGAGCGAAAGCAGGGTGTAGTCGAGTGTCCAGCCAGCCACGACGCTATAGAACGAGAGGACGAGGAAACCACAAAGGACGCCCATCAGTCCCACCAAAACCCAAGGGGTGCGAGGTGCCAGCTTGCGATAGGCCTCGACCGTATTGGTGCGCGAATGGCGACCGATGACGAACTCGCTCATCATGACAGGCAGAGCCAGGATAAGCACGAAAAACAGATAAATAAGGATAAAGGCTGCACCGCCATTTTTTCCCGTCTCGGTGGGAAAACGCCAGATGTTGCCTAAGCCTACTGCGCTACCTGCCGATGCCAGGATAACACCTATCTTACTTCCGAAATGGCCTCTCTCTTCATTCATAGTCACTATAATTCACGTCGAATCTCTTGAACACAAAAACAAACAAAAAAATACAATTTGAAATAATCTCGTGTATTTTTGCGCAAAATTACAATTAAATTCGTATTTTTGCAACGAAATTGTAAAATAAATCGTTAACAAACCGTACAGATGACAACAAATTGCATTAAAACATATCCTCTGAGCCTGCTTACCACGCTGGCAATCATCATTTTGTCCGTCATGCCCTTTCCCGAGATAAAGATGGCACAAGACATACCACTTGCCGACAAGTGGGTTCACTTTGTCATGTACGGTGGGTTATCGCTCGTCGTATGGTTTGAGATGGTACGAAGCGAGAATAAAAGTGGCATAAAAAAAGCAGCCATGCAGCTGCTTCTATGGGGACTTGTCATGCCTGCCCTGCTGGGAGGCGTATTGGAGTTTGTACAGGAATATCTCACTACCACCCGCAGCGGCGACGTATGGGACTTCATTGCCGATGCCATAGGTGCAGTATTGGGCACCATACTGGGATTAGGGGTAAGAATGATGGTGAAGAAAAGAAAGTAATAGAGAAGTTGTAGAGAAGTTATAGGGAAGTTATAGGAACAACACATTAGCTCCCTCACACACTTCTGAGCGGATCCCTAACAGAAAGAGGACGCACCGCACAGCTAATTATGAATTATGAATTACGAATTATGAATTAACCTCAGTCTTCCAACCACATCTTATAAGGGTACTTACGCATGTGTGAGTTATAGAAGCGGCGGTCGCCAGTGACTTCCTCGCCCAGCCACTCCGGACGCTCGTAAGCCTCATCCTCACTGCCCAGTTCCACTTCAGCCATGACGAGACCGTCATTGTCGCCGTGAAACTCGTCCACCTCGAAGGTATGATTTCCCACAGGTACGAGATAGCGGTGCTTGTCGATGATGCCAGGTTCGCAGATAGACATCAATGCTGTGGCTTCCTCCATCGATATCTCCTTCTCCCACTCAAAGCGTGAGAGACCAGCCTTACCGCTCGGTCCCTTGATGGTGAGATACCCCTTCTCGTCACGAATACGAACACGCACCGTCCGACCATTACCACTCGAAATATAACCTTGCTGGATGTGCGTGCAATTGGTGGCCAAGTGCTTGAACTCGCCCACCACTCTGAACTTTCTTTCTATCTCCTGAAACATAACATTTTACAATGACGATAACGATGGCCGAGGAGCTTACTCCTCAGCGCCAAACTCCATGAGGTAGGCCTTGATGAAGGCATCGATCTTGCCGTCCATCACACCACCCACATCACTCGTCTGATAGTTGGTGCGATGATCCTTTACGCGACGGTCGTCAAACACATACGAACGTATCTGGCTACCCCACTCTATCTTCTTCTTTCCAGCCTCGACCTTAGCCTGTTCCTCCATACGGTGCTTCATCTCCTTGTCATACAGGATAGAGCGCAGCAATCGCATGGCATTCTCCTTGTTCTTGGGCTGGTCGCGCGTCTCGGTGTTCTCGATAAGGATTTCTTCCTCTTCGCCGGTATAGGGATCCTTGTACTGGTAGCGCAGACGCACACCAGACTCCACCTTGTTCACATTCTGTCCACCCGCACCGCTCGAACGGAAGGTATCCCACGAGATGCGTGCCGTCTCGATGTTCACCTCGATGGTATCGTCTACCAATGGGGTGACGAAGACCGAAGCGAAACTGGTCATACGCTTGCCCTGTGCGTTGTAGGGAGAGACACGCACCAGACGGTGCACGCCATTCTCGCTCTTCAGGAAACCGTATGCAAACTCACCCTCTATCTCGAGTGTGCACGACTTGATGCCGGCATCATCGCCATCCAACACGTTGGCAATGCGCAGCTTATAGCCATTGGTCTCGGCATAGCGCATGTACATACGCATCAGCATCGAAGCCCAGTCTTGCGCCTCCGTACCACCAGCACCGGCATTGATCTTGAGCACGCAGTCCATCGAGTCGCCCTCGTGACGCAACATATTGCGCAGCTCCAAATCCTCGACAGCAGCCAGACTGCGAGCGTAGATGTCGTCAACCTCTTCCTCGGTGACCAGTTCCTCCTTGTAGAACTCAAAGGCGGTATCCAGCTCGTCGGCCAGCGTCTTAACCTCGTTATAGCCATTCAGCCACTTCTCCAGTCCCTTCACAAGCTTCATCTGAGCCTCAGCACGCTTCTGGTCGTCCCAGAAACCGGGAGCCTGGGTTCGCAACTGTTCCTCTTCCCACTGCACACGCTTATTGTCAATGTCCAGATAGCGGTTCAGCTGCTCTACACGGTCTTTTATCTCTTTTAATTGATCGAGTGTTATCATTATCCTTTGTTTAATTCATAATTCATAATTCACAATTCCTAATTCCTCATTCCCAATTCCTCATTCCCAATTCCTCATTCCCAATTCCTCATTCCCAATTCCTCATTCCCAATTCCTCATTCCCAATTCCTCATTCCTCATTCCTCATTCCCAATTCCTCATTCCCAATTCCTCATTCCTAATTCTTCATTCCCAATTCCTCATTCCTCATACATCGCTTCTATCTCGCGCGCATAGTTCTCGTTGATGACGGGGCGCTTGATCTTCAGCGTATTGGTCAGCTCTCCCTTAGCCAGACTGAACGGCTCGGGCAAGAGCGTGATGCGCTTCACCTGTTCGTAGTGTGCAAACTCCTGCTGCAAGGTCTCGATACGGTCCATATAGAACTGGTTGATATCCTTGTTGCTGCACAAGTCGGCCATATCCTTGTAGGCAATGCCACGCTTCTTGGCCAGATCCTCCAGGGCGGGATAGTCGGGAATGACGAGTGCAGACACGAACTTACGCTTGTCGGCGATGATGACGATCTGGTCGATGTGGCGATCCACGACAAGCTTCGTCTCGATCATCTGCGGAGCGATGTACTTACCATTGCTCGTCTTGAAGAGGTCCTTGATACGGTCTGTCAGGAACAGCTCTCCGTTCTTCATATATCCCGCATCACCAGTATGGAACCATCCCTCGCTGTCGATGGCCTGTTCCGTCACCTCCTGTTTGCGATAGTACCCCTTGGTGATGGTGTCGCCCTTGAGCAGTATCTCGTTGTTCTCGCCGAACTTAACCTGCACGCCCTTGAGAGGTCGTCCCACAGAACCTATCGTATACGGTTTGCCGTGCCATGCGCATGCCACAGTGGCGGTGCTCTCCGTCAGACCATAGCCCGACACCATGTTGATGCCAGCCGAGTGTACGAACTCCTCCACCTCGCGTGGGATGCTGGAACCCGCCACGGGGAAGAAGTTGCCACGTTCGAAGCCCAGTTCCTTCTTGAGCAGGGCGATGATGGTCTTCTCCAGCAGCTTGTACTTCATCCTGAGTGCCAGAGGAGGTACCAGTCCACGCATCTTGTACTCTACGTTATAGGCATGTCCCACCTTCAAGGCATCGTTGAGCACGGCACGCTGCACCTTGTTGCTCGTCCTGATCTTCTCCTGCACGCCGGCATAGACCTTCTCCCAGAAACGAGGCACCGAGCACATCACCGTGGGATGAATCTCCTTGAGCGACTGCAGCACATCCGAGGGTTTCAGGTTGACGCACAGCGTACAGCCCTTGGCAATGCACCAATAGCTGAAGGCACGCTCGAAGACATGGGTGAAAGGCAGGAAGTTGAGAATCACATCCTTGTCCGAAAGCGGAAGAGCGGGATCCTGGTTCTCGAGGATAGCCTCGTACATCAAGTGTGTCAGCATAACACCTTTGCTCACACCCGTCGTACCACTGGTATAGAGAATATTGGCAAGGTCGGTCTTCTGCAGTTCGGCCGTGCGGCGTTCTATCTCTGCTGCATGTTTGTCGCCTTCGCCCAGATTGATGAATTCGTCAAAATAGACACTCACCAGGTCCTGCGGATTCTTCTTCACCGTATTGTCCGTGATGACGATACGCTTCACCGTGTGGCACATCTGCATCACACGGAAAGCTACATCATACTGATACTGCTCGCCCACAAAGATGTAGCGGACACTAGCATCGCTGACCATATATTGCACCTGCGACTCGCTGCTCGTGGCATAAAAAGGAATGCTCACTGCACGGATGGAATAGCAGCCAAAATCGACAAAAAGGTTTTCGACCATGTTCTGCGCAAAGACGGCCACATTCTCCTGTACGCCTACACCCCACTCCAGCAAAGCATTGGACACAGCCCGAACCCTGCGGGCAAATTCATTCCACGAGATATCCTTCCACACGCCAAGGTTATAGTCACGATAACGGAGCGCCACCCTGTCACCGTACCTCTCGGCTTGCGAAGCTATCAACTTTGATAAAGGTTGTAAATTCAGCATACAATATATTTACATATAAAATACGTCTGCAAAGGTAGCCATTTTTCTCGAATTACGAAAGCAAAGTCCTAACAAAGTCTAAAAAAAGAATGGTTTGCTTTGCCGTTTGAATTAAATGTCGTAAATTTGTAGCACAAAGTAAGCAAGATGGACAATTCGACCGTACTACTCATATTAGCCTGCAGCGGCACAGCGCATTTCGTAATGGCATGCGTGCTAGCTGTTTACGCCCGATACAAGGTGCAATACCTGGCACTGACATGGATCATGGGCATTTTCGCAGCGTGCCTCTCCGCATGCTTCCCCTTCAATGAATACATCAACGGCACACCGGGTCTGCTGCATCCCGTCATGCTGCTTTCACTCACCGCCATCTGCTTCTTGCAGAGTATCTATCCGCTCAGCATCCCCATGCCGGCCTACCTGCAATGGGGCCGAATGTGGAAATACGCCCTTCCGACCATCATCGTATTCATCAGCTACAGCACGGCGTTCCTCCTCGGACTGAAACCGCTATACCTGACTAGTGTGCACGACATCATTTCCAACTGGTACAGCATCGACCTCTGGCTGCGTCTGGCAGCATTGGTGCTGGCCATATACTACATCGTCAACATACTGCGCCTACCTACCCGCCTGGCTCATTCCACCGAACTGCCGCGATACCTCAAGGGCTACTGCATCGCATTGTCTATCAGCGTTATGTTCTATCTGGTATGCACCATTTGGTATAGTCCCATCCTCATCATGGTCTACCTCACACTGTTCACCCTGCTCAACCTCTACCTATGCTTCCGCACGCTGGAGACCATGGCCATCCAACTGCCCAAGCCTGTCATCGAGAAGGTGGAGGAAGAGCCTACGCCCGAGGTCATTGCCAAGGCCGAGCAGGAGGACTTCAACGAGGCCAACCGCCAACGGTTCCAACGCGTGGAATACTGGATGCAGAACCACCGCGAGGAGTGGACAAAGAGCACGTTCAACCGAGACATGCTTTGCGAGCAGGTTGGTCTGAACCGCCATCTGCTGCTGCAGTGCGTGCGAAGCCAGGGCTACAACAGTACACACGAGTACTTGAACACCTACCGATGCGAGGAGTTAAAAAGACTGATACAGAGGGGCTTGATACGAACCATTGGCGAGACTTCCGATGCAGGATTCGGCACTTCCAAGACGGCACGCTCGGTATTCATGAACATGACGGGACAGTCGCTCGACGAGTTCCTGCAAGCGCATAAAACCAAAAACAATGCATAATGCATAGTTAGCTGCGCGATGCCTTTCTACCCGTCAAGGGGTTGGGAGGATTAGGCTGAGCTTGGATAATTTATAATTCACGATGTAACTATCTAATAGATTTGCTGATTACAATCCATACAAAAATATGAAGAACATTGTTATTACCGGAGGTGCGGGCTTCATCGGAAGCCACGTAGTACGACTTTTCGTCAACAAATACCCAGAATACCATATCATCAACCTTGACAAGCTGACCTATGCGGGAAACCTCGAGAACCTGCGCGACATCGAGGACAAGTCCAACTATGAGTTCGTCAAGATGGACATCTGCGACTTCGAAGCATTCTACCAACTCATGCAAGACAAAAAGGTTGATGGCATCATTCACCTGGCTGCCGAGAGCCACGTGGATCGCAGCATCAAGGATCCCTTCACCTTTGCCCGCACCAATGTGATGGGCACACTGTCGCTGCTGCAGGCTGCCAAGCTGTACTGGGAGTCGCTGCCCGAGAAGTACGAAGGCAAGCGTTTCTACCACATCTCGACCGACGAGGTGTATGGAGCACTCGAGATGACACACCCCGAGGGCATCGAGCCTCCCTTCTCGACAAAGGCTTCGTCGGGCAAGCACCACGAGGCCTACGGTGAGGAGTTCTTCCTGGAGACGACGAAATACAATCCACACTCACCCTACTCGGCAGCCAAGGCATCGAGCGACCACTTCGTACGTGCCTTCCACGACACCTACGGCATGCCCCCCATCGTCACGAACTGCTCTAACAACTACGGTCCGTATCAGTTCCCCGAGAAGCTCATACCTCTCTTCATCAACAACATACGCCATCGCAAGGCACTGCCCGTATACGGCAAGGGCGAGAACGTGCGCGACTGGCTCTACGTGGAGGATCACGCACGTGCCATCGACACCATCTTCCACAACGGCAAGATAGCCGAGACATACAACATCGGTGGTTTCAACGAGTGGAAGAACATCGACATCATCAAGGTGGTCATCAACACCGTCGACCGCATTCTGGGACGCAAAGAGGGAGAGGATCTTGATCTCATCACCTACGTCACCGACCGTGCCGGCCACGACATGCGCTATGCCATCGACTCGCGCAAGCTGCAGGCCGAGCTGGGCTGGGAACCCTCGCTGCAGTTCGAGGAAGGAATCGAAAAAACCGTCCGCTGGTATCTGGACAACCAGGAGTGGATGGACCGCATCACCAGCGGCGAGTATGAGAAGTATTACGAGGAGATGTACAGACCCTCCTAACCTCCCTTAAAGGGAGGGACGCCCGGCAGGGAGAAAGACCCTCCTAACCTCCCTTAAAGGGAGGGACGCCTGGCAGGGAAAAAGACCCTCATAACCTCTCTTAAAGGGAGGGACGCCTGGCGGAATGGAGGATGGAAGACAATGACTAACAAGCATAAACGTTATGAAGTGGCACACAGCAGATGTGTTGAATTATGAAATTCTAAAAAACAATGCTAAGGAAAATCGCAAAGAAATGACCGAAGCAGAAAGTGTGTTTTGGAATTTTGCCAGATCATCGGGGTTAGGAGAGAAATGCCGCAGACAATATATAATAGACAACTATATCGTTGATTTCTTCTTTCGCAAGAGCATGCTGATAATAGAACTAGATGGCGAATACCACCAGATAGAGGAGAAAAAACTGCTCGATGCGACAAGACAAGAACGATTGGAATGCTTAGGCTACAAGATACTTAGGTTCAAAAACGAAGAAATTCTATTTAATACAAAAAGGGTAATCAACACCATCCAGCAACATTTAATATGAATAGTGAACCAAACAATACACATATAAAGAAAGCCGATTCTAAGGAATATTCCGTAGAGGATTCCACACAGCCAAAGTCTCCCTTTAAGGGAGATTTAGAGGGTCTTGGGCTGAAGATACTAGTAACTGGTGCCAATGGGCAGTTGGGTAATGAGATGCGCATCGTGGCACGTTCTTCGGCCGACACATATATCTTCACCGATGTGAACGAAGTAGAGGGGCAAGAGACCACCTATCTAGATATCACCGACCTCGAAGCTATACGCAAGATGGTCAAGGAACAGAATGTGGATGCCATCGTGAACTGCGCAGCATGGACTAATGTGGATGCATGCGAGACAGACGAGAAACTGGCTGCACTGGCAGAGAGGCTGAATGCTGACGCACCCGCCAACCTGGCACAAGCCATGAAGGAGGTTGACGGATTGCTTATACAAATCTCCACAGACTACGTCTTCGGCAAGGAGCCCTATAACACTCCTTGCAAGGAGGATCAGCAAGGAACCCCCACCGGCGTATATGGTACGACAAAGTTGCATGGCGAACAAGCTATAATGGCCAGCGGATGTCAACATATCATCATACGCACAGCTTGGCTCTACAGTGAATTTGGCAAGAATTTCTGCAAGACGATGCTGAACCTCACTGCCACCAAGCCTTCTTTGAAAGTGGTATTCGACCAGTGCGGCACTCCAACCTACGCCCTGGACCTGGCCAATGCCATCACAACCATCATCGAGGACTATAAAAAACATCTCAATTTGAGGAGGGCAGGAGAATATCTTTATCCCAAAACCGGCATCTACCACTTCTCGAACGAAGGTGTCTGTTCATGGTACGACTTCACGAAGATGATACAACAGATAGCACTTGAGTTGGGCTATTATGACAATCGCACCCCGCAGGAGCCTCTCCCTTTAAGGGAGACGGGAGAGGGTCTTAGTCTTTGCGACATCCAGCCCTGCCACAGCAACGAGTTCCCAAGTCCCGTCACACGACCCGCCTATTCTGTATTAGACAAAACAAAGATTAAGGAAACATTCGGCGTCAAGGTCCCCTACTGGACAGACAGCCTGAAGAAATGCATCACAAACATCCACATGAATCAGGGGGTCTGACCCCATGATTCACTCTAATCTCATAACAAGAATGGAAGTAATCAAGACAGCCATCGATGGCGTACTGATAATCGAGCCCCGCATTTTCCGCGATGAACGCGGCTATTTTTTCGAATCATTCTCCGAACGCGAGTTCAAGGAGAAGGTGGGCGACATACATTTCGTGCAGGACAACGAGTCCATGAGTAGCTATGGCGTGATGCGCGGTCTGCACTACCAGAAGATGCCTTACACGCAGAGCAAGCTGGTGCGTTGCGTCAAAGGTGCAGTGCTCGATGTGGCTGTCGATATCCGCTGGGGCAGTCCTACCTTCGGTCAGCACGTGGCAGTCGAACTTACCGAGGACAATCACCGTCAGTTCTTCGTGCCCCGAGGCTTCGCCCATGGCTTTGCCGTACTGAGCGAGACAGCCGTCTTCCAATACAAGTGCGATAACTTCTACCATCCTGAAGCCGATGCCGGCATCAACATCAAGGACGAGAGTCTTGGTATAGACTGGCGCATACCCGTGGAGAAGGCCATCCTCAGCGAGAAGGACCTCAAGCACGCCAACCTCATCGATTCGGCGCACGACTTCTGCATCGAGGACAAGCTGTACTAAAGGAAGCGAGCCATTTAAGACGGATTTCGTTGTAAGTTGTAATCATAGCCTAATTTCGTGTAATCGTTAAAACCAGAAACTCTACACCCCAAATATAGGCATCAATTACTGCTGCTGTCCACTTTTGTCCACTTTTGTCCACTTCCAGACTCTTTTTTTTACACTTTAGTACATTTCCGGGCACTAAGTATCTGTGCAAAAAGATTTTTATAATGTTCAACCAGCAATGTCATCCCGACGTAAGGAGGGATCTCAGTCCAACAAGGACTCAAAATAGCAGGATT
>JAGHUS010000121.1 GCA_018064685.1 Bacteroidales bacterium
ATTCTTTGCCATTTTTGTGCTATTTTTGGTTTCTAATAAGACCTTATCATGTCAGATTATCACTCAAAATCTTGGAAGAGTCATTTTCCGGACAACAATAAATTACTATTGTTTCCTGAAAAATGTCATAAAAACAAACAGCGGACGGTGGTTTTATGCACTTTATTCACAAAAAAACATTATCTTTGTAGCGCGAAAGGCGTTAACAAGAAACAAGGAGAGCAAGACGCATACCTGCGTCATCCAGAAGTATTCGGATGACAAATAATCTGTCAACGCACGCAGATGTCAGAATTAATAATTAACTGTCATTATGCAATGCATATTGCACGCCGCGTCGATTACTGCTTGCATTCACACGATTTCCACAAGTACCAAAAACATAACAACAAAAAAACATGAGAAAGAAATCATTAATCATCTTTGGGTCGATGCTATTCTCTGTGATTGCAGGCAGCCTCGTCTCTTGTGGTCCGAGCAAGGAAGAACTAGCCCGGATGGACAGCATCCGCATAGCGGATTCACTGCGAGTCGTGGATTCTATCCGCGTTGCCGACTCTATCGCAGAAGTACGCCGACTGGAGGCAGAAGCAGAACTCCTCAACAACAAGGTTGACGAGGTGGCTGCCTCGCTGAAAAACAAAAAGGCAGTTAAGTTCACCGAACTCCGCAAAGTGGTGTATGACGCAGGTGTTAAAAGCTTTGAGTCAACGAAGAAGCTCTGCATCATGAACGTGGCTACAGGCGATGTCAACACCCTATCCCTACCATCTTCTACTGATTGGACAGGCATCGTCGAAATCGAGAAGAAAGACGAGAAAACGGTCAAGGTAACATTGCACTGTGGCGGCAGCGGTCCCTTCTACCAGTGGTATATTATTGACGTGGAGAACGAGAAGGTGAAATCTAGAAAATCAGACTTCGACTAATAAATAAGGAAGACTTCGACCAACAAGTACTTCGCAGAATAACATCCCCCCTCTGCATCTCACCAACAAGGGTGAATGCAAAGGGGGGATGTTTTGAGGTTATGAGGTCGCTTAGCTTTGAGTTTGTGAGGCCGCTTCGCTATGAGTTTGTGGGGTCGCTTCGCTTTGAGGTTATGAGACTAAGCAATTATTCTCCTAAACTCCCTTACTTCACGAGTCTCACCTCGTATATCTCGCCCACCTGGCGTCCGGGCTTCGACACGAACTTCACGCGAACCTGCGTCTTGCCCTTCAGTGCCTCGGCAGGGATGGGGTAGGTCTCGTACTTCCACTGCGATGAGCGCCACTTCTTGCTGTTGTTGACCGAGGTGACGAGCACGTCGTCGACGTAGAGGTCGTACTCGCAGGTGCGCCACTCGTCCTGTCCCCAGTAGCGTACGCGGATGCCGAGGTTCTGTTCGCCCTTGGTCTGCATCAGGTAGCTGAACGAACCGCCGTTGCGTGCGTCGCGGAAGGGAACGTCGTTGGTGACGCCACGGTTCGAACCCTCGCTGGCCTCCATGAAGTGGTCACTCTCGGGCTGCTGCTCGCCGGGCTGAACCTTGTCGGTGGTGCGAGCCTCCAGTTCCATGCGCTCCTTCTCCTCGGCAGCCAGCTTGGCGATGTAGGCCTTGTAGTCCTTGCTGCTCAGTGCCAGCCAGTACAGCATGTAGCGGCTGTCGTGAATCTCGAAGAAGGGCATCAGCTCGCCGGTGATGTCGTTGGCGGCATCGAGCTCGACGGGGTTCTCGGTGCGGGTCTTGAGGGTGAAGTGGAGGGGCTTGCCCTCAACGGGAACGAGATCGTTGGCGATGTCGTCAATCTTGTTTGCCACGAGGTAGGGAGCCTGGTCGACAGGCAACTTCTTGCCGCTGGCCATCTGACCGAAACGGCTGTCGTCGGCCAGCAGTCCGCGCAGGTCCTCGGTGCCGGTCTTCATGCCCAGCACGATGGGACCGTACATGATAGACACGTACTGAGGAACGTTGGGCATGTGCTCGATAGAAGCGTGCATGGGGAACTTGACATCGATGACGTCGCCCTTCTGCCAAGCGCGGTTGATGGAAACGTATGTGCCTGGCATCCATGCCTTTTCCTTGACGCTCTTACCATTAACGAGCACATCAAACTCGCCCTTGTTGACCCAGCTGGGATAGCGCAGACGAAGGGTGAAATTGTCCTTGCCCTCCGTAATGGTTATCTTGCTTGACTCACCATAGGGGAACTCCGTCTCCTGCTTGAGCTTCAAGCCATGCTGTCGCCAGTTGAGCTCAGAGGGTACATAGAGATTGACATACAGCTGGTTGGCATCCTTTGCCTGGTTGGTAAGTTTTTGTTCGTGGGTGTAGATGAACTGGTTGTACTTACCGTGGTTCTCCATACCCGTACCGACGCAGCACCACATGGCCTCGTTGGGTACAGAGTAGTTGCGATAGTGACGGGGACGTGCCGAGGTGAAGTAGACGTAGCCACCGTGCTCGGGATGCTGGGTGGAGAGGATATGGTTGAAGGTGGCACGCTCGAAGAAGTCGGCCAGCAGAGCGTTGTCGGGATCCATGCGGTTCAGGTCCTCGGTCAGCTTCAGCATGTTATTGGTGTTGCACGACTCCAGTCCGTCGATGTCCTGTGTCCAGTCGATGCAAGCCTCCTTGCTGGGGAAGTGCTCGCGACGGCTGTTGCCGCCCAGCGACAGACTGCGGCGGTTCACCACCTCGTCCCAGAAGAAACGGCTGGCCTCCAGGTAGTCGGCATCGCCGCTCAGTTCGGCCACACGTGCAAAGCCCACCACCTTGGGCACCTGGGTGTTGGCATGTATGAGGTCGAGATGCTGTCCGTTGTGCTCCTTCATGGGGTTGAGCAGCCACTTATGGCTGTAGCGCTTGGCAGCGGTCAGGTACTTCTGGTCCTTGGTGATGGCGTAGGCATCGGCCAGCACCTCGTTCACGCCACCGTGCTCCATGCCCAGCAGTCGCTCCAGCTGTTCGTCGCTGACGTTGGCTGCAATGTCGATGAGCCAGTCGCACGTGCCGAGGAAGAGCTTCTTGGCATCCTCGTTGCCGCAGTAGATATAGGCATCGCGCAGACCAGCCTGCACCTTATGTATATTATAGAAAGGCACCCACGCACCGTTGAACGTGCGGAAGTTACCCTGCTTGAACTCCGTCCACATACGGTTGCTGTTGGGCACACCGCCCAGATAGCCCTTGCCCCAGGTGGGGAAGTTCTTCTCGGCAGCCTCGACGCACTTCTTCAGTTCGTCGATCATATACAGCATCCTGCGCTCGCACTCCTTGCTGCCCTGTGCGGCATAGAAGGCCATGGCCGTGAGGTAGTGTCCGCCCACGTGTCCGTCCAGTCCGGCCCAGTTGGGGAAGTAGGGTGCGATGCTCTTCATGCCGGCCTCCTTGCGGAAGGGAGCCAGCAGACGGTCCACGTCATAGCGCAGCAGCGTATGCTCGTTGACGTCGTAGGCATGTTTCAGTACGCCGCCGGTGATGGTGACGTCGGAGAGATTGAACTCGTTGGGATACAGCTCGTGCTGTGCTGATGCATTAAGTGCAAAGGCAGCCAGGAGGCTCGCCAAAAGGGTCTTCTTCATGTCAAAAAAAGAATGATATACGTGAATATAAATGTTCTGCAAAGTTTTGGCGAGACAAAAGTAGCAAATAATTCTGACACAGCCAAGTATGTGCGGATGTTTTTGCCATCACGCGGTGAATAATGGCAAGAACCAACACAAATTTTCTGCTATTTCCCTGCCACCTTGATTTGTTTTCCTAGAAAGGAAATGAAGGATTGTATTCTTCTTTCCTGCGTCTGTTTACAAAGAATCTACGTCATCAATACTGATATTCAGCGTATCGGCAATCTGTGCATTAGTGAGAAGCCCCGAGTCTTTCAGTGCTTTGGCATTCTTCATTTTTTCCTCTGCACGCCCCTCTGCACGTCCCTTTCTTTCTGCGGTTTCGGTTACAGCGCACATATCCCAAAAGTCCTTTTGACTTTCGCGATAGCTTCGCAGATCGCTAGTGTTAAGCTTTGCTATCTCTGCTTGTTCAAACAAACGGGTAAATATGGCTTCCTGTAGGGCTGCAGGTCGATCGAGTAGAGTTGCCATATTCTTGATGGCATATAGCCATTTATCAAAAATAGTAACAAGTTCATCCTCTTTTTTAGTAAACTTGGGCATCTCCAGATAGATATAGGTGAGCTTGTCATAGAACACCTCCTTGGTGTTGATGTCCAGAAGTTTGACTTCGTGATTCATTGACGTCTCTTTTTCGTCGTCGAAGGTGAAGTTGAGGATGCCAATGGTGTAGACTCTGTTTAGCTGAAAATTCCATTTTCCCTGCGGAGCCTGTTCCTGAATGGGGAACGTGCTATAGAAGATGCTGCGATCCTTGAAATAGTCCTGTTCTGCCTTTTGCATCTCGATAAGGAATTTCTCGCCTTTCTCGTTTTCGCAATAGACGTCAAACACCGCCTTCCGCTCAGCAGCTATATGTCCAACGTGCTCTACATTAAGGTAATGCAGATCTTTTATTACTTCACGTCCATCGAAAAGTGAGTTCAGGAAACTCATGAGCAGATCCTTGTTTATCTCTGTTCCGAAGAGTTTCTTGAATGCAAAATCTGTATAGAAGTTTACGTAACGTTCTTGTAAAGCTGGTTGGCACATCTCTGCTGAAATTATAATTTCTGATGCAAAAGTAACTATTCTATTACTTTTTTCCAAATCTCACACTATCTTTTTAAGGCAAAACGGCAAATTTTTGATTACCATGAGGTATTAACCCCAGTCTCATAGGTCGCTTTGCTTTGAGTCAGCGTGGGTCTTATTCTCCCCTCATTACCAGCGAGGCCAGCGTCTGCAGCAGCAGCTGGGCGTCGAAGGGTTTGGGCAGATGGGCGTTCATGCCAGCTGCCAAGGCATCCTTTCGGTCCTCCTCGAAGGCATTGGCCGTCATGGCCACGATGGGAATGAGACGGCGGTCGTCCGGCAACTGGCGGATGGCACGTGCAGCCTCATAGCCGTTCATCTCCGGCATCTGTATGTCCATAAGGATGGCGTCGTAGTAGTCCAGCGGGTGCTGGCACAGCATGTCGATGCACACACGTCCGTTGTTGGCGCGCTGCACCTCGATGCCCACCTCGCTCAGCGTCTCGATGGCTATCTCGGCATTCAGTTCGTTGTCCTCGGCCATGAGCAGACGCAGTCCCTTGAATGTATGGTCGAAGCACTGCTGTGCATTGTTGCCGTCGGGCATGTCTGTAGCAATGCGGAAGTCGCCCCTCAGGGTCACGGTGGTACCCTTTCCCAGTTCGCTCTGTATGTCGATGGTGCCACCCATCAGTTCCACCAGATGCTTCACGATGCTCATGCCCAGACCCGTGCCCTGCACCTTGCTCTCGGTGAAGGAGTGCTCACGAGTGAACTGTTCGAAGATATGCTCCAGATACTCACGGCTCATGCCTACGCCCGTATCGCTCAGCACCGTCTCGATGACGACGCATCCCTCGCGTTCGCTTGGTTTCTGGGTGAATGTCATCGACACCTGTCCGCCCCGTGGCGTGTACTTGTAGGAGTTCGAGATGAGGTTCAGCAGCACCTGCTCCAGCTTCGTCTGGTCGGTGTAGACAGCCCCGACGCTTACGTTGTGCTTCACCTCGAACCGGATGTCCTTCTCGCGCATCAGTTCGGTGTACACACCCTGTATCTCGTTCATGATGTCGCTCAGTCGGCACACGTTATCCTCTATCGTCACGCGTCCGCTCTCGATGCGCGCCATCTCCAGCACGTTGTTGATGAGCGACAGCAGGAAGTCGTTCGCACTCTTCACCTTGCCCAGGAAGTCGCGGCACTTCTCCTTGTCGTCCAGGTTGTTCTCTATCAGGTTGGTATAGCCCACAATGGCATTCATGGGCGTGCGTATGTCGTGACTCATATTGAAGAGGAAGGCACTCTTGGCATCGCTCGCTGCCATGGCCTGACGGCGAGCCTGCTCGAGTTCGACGTTCAGGTGGTTGATGTCGTCAAACTGACTCTGCAGCTTGCGGTTCACCATCTTGCGGTAGTGCAGACGGACGAACAGTCCGACGATGAGCATCAGCGTCAGCATCACGGCAATGACGACGGTATACACCACCGGTTTGTGCTCCCGGCGCCACGATGTGAAGTCGAAGCTGCTGGGTGGCGGCGTCAGGTTGTCCGATACGATGGTCTCGAGAGGCACGCCGTGCAGCTTGCCGATGCACTTCGACACGATGCTCATCAGTAGGTGGTCGCTGTCCAGAGCCACCACGGCGCGCAGCGCTATCTTGATGCCCGGCAGCATACGGTTGACGAGCAGACCCTCGATATCGAGGTTCTCGTGGCGCTCGGCATCAAAGGCATAGCAGTATACGGCATCCACCTCGCCCGCCTTGAGCGCCCTGACGGCATCGTCGCTGGTGTGGTAGTGGCGCACCGTCCATCCGTCCTCGGGCACGAAGGTCTTGTTCAGGTTGGGCGTTACGTCGCACAGCGCCACGGTGTGTATCTCGGGCGTTGTCCTGCGGTATAGCAGCGAGGCATCGACATTCATGAACGGAGCCGACACCAGCAGATTCTGCTGCTCGGCCTCGGGTGGCGTAAGCGTGCAGCCCAGATAGATGTCGGCCTTGCCCTGCTTCAGATCGTCGAGCGAGAAGATGTCATCGCTGCAGTCATAGTAGCGGTACTTCATGCCCGTCATGTCCAGTATCTGCTGCCACAGGTCGGGTATGATGCCCACGTGGCTGTCGCCCTGCTTCTGCGAGAAGGGGAACCAGTTGTTGTCGGTGGCCAGGATGATGGGATTCTCGTCGGAGCTGTGAGCGCGGATATAGGCCTGCTCCAGCGGCGTGAAGACGAGCTTGTCGGCATCGATGTCCTGATAGTTCTTGATGAAGAGGCGGCTCTGCCACTCACCCTCGCTGGCGTTCATCTGCACGATGGCGGTGTTCACCTCGCGCAGCAGGGCGGTATCACTCTTCTGGAAGAGGGCGTAGAAAGGATGGGCCGAGAAGCGGGCCAGCGTCTTCTCGCCCTGCGTCTTGCGCAGTGTGCTCGTCACGATGGCATCCACACGTCCGTCCTGCAGCGCACGTTCCTGTTCGTCCTTGTTGGCCAGCATTACGGGCGTGATGCTGAAGTTCTGCTCCTTGGCATACTCTATCATCTTCTCGTTCACGCTGTTACCGTTTATCATACCCACCCGCATACCGTCAAAGTGGTTGAAGTCGTAGGGCAGATAGCGGTTGTTGCTCTCCAGTGTGTTCAGCTGCACGGCCTTCTCGCCGATAGGCAGCGAGTAGGCAAACTTCTGTGCTCTGTCGGCCGACTTCTGAGCCGAGGTCAGCATGTCTATCTCGCCGCGTTCCAGCATGGCCACAGCCTCGGGCCACGAACAGTTCTCGCCCAGATACTCGAAGCGCAGATTGCTGTAGCGCTGCAGCAGACAAAGGAAGTCGTAGCCGTAGCCCGAACGCTCGCCGTTGGGCCCCATGTTGTGGTAACCTTCGAACTCGAAGAAGCCGATGCGCACAGTACGCACATTGGCAGAAGCCATTGCGCACCCCATCACGCACAGCGCTAAGAGCAAGACGAATCGAAGGTACAGCTTACGCATTTGATTATTAGATAGATTGTTAAGGGGCATTGATGCTTCGCCCCGTTCAGTTCGTTAGGTATATGATGCCACAAAGTTATAAATAATTTCTGACTCCCGCCACACTTTTCCGCATTTTTTTTGCATTCCAGTCAGCAAATTATGGCACAAGCCATTTTAAATCATCATTTACCCGCCTTTTTCTTTGCTGTATTGATTATATTTGATAAATTTGCGCCCATCACCCAAACGCCATCATAGACTATGAAAGAAAAACTAGAGAAAATGAGAGGTCCGTTGGAGAAAGTCGGCATGTACCTTCTGTGCATTATCGGCATACCATTGTTTCTGCTCCGGCTCATCAAGGCTCTGTACGGCTACGGCATCCTGTCGGGCAGTCACGCTTGGGTCGACACGCTCCGCAGCTGGTTCATCATCCCAGCCGTTATCTCCTTCTACGCCGTCCTGTTCTACAAGCGCAAGGAGTTCAACAAGTGGTTCGTCATCGCCATGTTCGCCATCCTCGCCTTCGTTTTGCTTGGTCACATCCTGCTGTGGGTCAGAGGCGTGATGTCGTAAGCACAGACACCATAATTCAAATATCGCACGAAGGCACGAAGCTCACGAAGATAATCCTTTTAAGAAACTTCGTGTTCTTCGTGCCTTCGTGCGATATGAGACAACTCAAAATAGAAGCGAACTCACAACTTAACAACCTCAATCACCTTAGTGAATAGTGAAAAATACCTAATACTGACAATTGATTAACTCAACTTTCCCACCCTTGAGTTGAAAAAACAAGAACCGAAATCCACCCCTTGTGATTGATGCTATGTCTCTTCGAGCCATTGATGCTGTAGCCGTCTGAAAATCCTTGAAAACAAGTTTTCAGATATTTTCAGTCACCTACATCATCACCCTATCGGGTTGGCATCAACCCCAAGGCGATAAACCGACGCCAAACCGAGTGCAATCAAGCTTGCTTGAATTGCTGGCGCTACGATTCCATCAAAATACGATGACACACCGATATTCATCAGTAAGGTTGTTTTTTAATGTTTATCGCCTTGCAGAGGATGATGGCCTCTGTAGGAGGCTGATGGTATGCTTTCACTTTGGTTGTTAAGAGCTTGCTCTTATAAGAACAAAGTGAAAGCATACCATCAGGGGCAAAGCCCCATCCTCTGCAAGGGGTTTATTTTGGTTTTCGTCTTTCAATATACAAGAGATCAGCACTTTAAGAATCATTGATAAGGGTGGGAAACTTCAATTGATTAATACGTTGGACGATACTCTCATTGCGCAGCCGATTATAAGTATTAAAAAAATTAAGTACTAAGTAGGTGATCAAAAAGATTTTTATAATGACGCAAGAGGTTTACGGAGAAGGCGCAGATGGACATGGTGATTGAGCGAGCTGACGGAATAGTGAACCTCTGTGAGATGAAATACACACAGCAGCAGTATGCACTGGATAAGACAGAGGCAGAAAAAGTGACCAGGCGCATGGATTCATTACGAGTATTGAATCGCAGGCGACAGAATGTGCAATGCATTTTAGTAACCAGACAAGAAGCAAAACAGAATAGTTATTACAATAACTTGATAACCAGAAATCTAACTTTAAGCGACTTAATGAAGTAATGTTTTATTTTTGGCTGTAGCGTTGCATAATTGTTATTGTATAGCCAGAAATAAATTAGAAAGGAATAAACTTTCCCACCCTACTAAGCATTGCACGAATGCATAATGGTTTTATTTTCAACATTAATTCCCATTAATTAGACATTAATTAACCATTAATTTTTTCTTAAAGCATATACAAAGACAAATATAATTAATGAAAAATTAATGTTAAATTT
>JAGHUS010000192.1 GCA_018064685.1 Bacteroidales bacterium
AAGAGCAAGGCTTCAGAACGCGGAATGCTGACGATTCTAGAGGTGGAAGAGATTATTCTGGATGTGGCAGCCAATCCGTTCGGTAAGCCTGTCGTAGATGATGCCCGAACAAAGATGGCTTCGCGCGACAATGCTCTTCGTGACGTTTATCACGGCAACCTGGCGGCCTACATCCGTGCTGTAATGCCAGAGGAGTATCATAAGTTTATCGGTAATCTGTCGGTTGACTTCGACCAACTCCTTGATGAGAACAAAGACGTACTCGAACACCTCAAGCAGTAACGGTCATGGGAATTGATTACATCGACTACAACCAGGCAGTCAAAATCTACTATAAGACTGTAGAGAAGAGCGGTGGCGGTATGGCTGGCGTGCGTGATGAAGGTGGCATACGCCTGATGTTGGAGAACGTGCAGAACGACTGGTACTATCCCGAAATTGCCGATAAGGCAGCATACATGATGTTCAGCCTTTGTCGAGGTCACTACTTTGCCGACTGCAACAAGCGAATCTCTGTGACGCTTACCATGTACTTCCTGATGCAGAATGGTTATATGTTTGCAGCTCAGACGTTCATGAAGGATACGGAGGAGATTGCCCTCGACCTAGCTGCCGGTTGCATTGATAAGGATCTGCTGACAGACATTATGCATTGTCTGGTGAACAGTGAGCCATACAGCGAATCCATCCTTTTGGGTATAATGAATGCACGCGAGGCACGTATAAGAATAGAAAAGCAATTTAAGGAATAAATACCGCAACATTTGAGTTATGATACAGAATCCTTTGTTCCGAGAGAGCCTTGCTGCCATACCAGAGGAGCGTAAGGCAGAGTTTGACCTTTCGTTTGCAATTGCCACGCGTATTGACGAGGTGCTGAAACGTAAAGGATTGACGCAGCGCGAGTTGGCTAAGCGTCTTGGCAAACGTGAGTCGGAAGTCAGCAAATGGCTGACTGGCCGCCATAACTTCACAACCAATACCATAGCACGCATCTCCCTTGCCCTTGGTGCGACAATCATCAACGTGCCAACCTCAACTTACGGTGAGGCTGCAGATGTTGCACCAACCATGGTAGCCGAGGATGTTGCAAAAGGATAGCTGGGACGGTTCTGCTATCCGCTAAAACAAATCATCCGCAACCATCAGTTCTCTTGCCGAGTTCACGGCAACTCCGAGAGCCTGATGTTTGCGGATGCTCTTTGTTATTTCTTCGTAATATGATTGAGTAGAAGGTGTCAGACCTCAGTATGTCACTTGATGGGCATACTGGGTTTCATGACATCGTGGCACTGCACACTCTGCATCTTGCCCTGATTGTAGGAGGCAGTGGCACGGATGTCCTCTACGCTTGCACCTATTATAATAGCAGATGCCAGCAAAATCATTTTTTTCATAAGTTTCGGTATATTTATAGTTTAATAGGTTTTAGGTTGTGAGGTATGGGGGGGAACTGCATAGTAATCCCCCCCTAAAGGAGACTGGAGACGGTCTGTCTGCTACTCCTTATAATATACTCTCTTGACGCGAGGTGACACGCCAGTAAGGATTTCGTAAGGGATGGTATTGATGATGTCGGACAGCGTGCTGACGGGCAGTTCGTCGCCAAAGATAATGGCGGAGTCACCCTCCTTGCAGTCGATATCGGTAACATCAATCATACAGACGTCCATACAGATATTGCCCACGTAGGGAGCCTTCTGACCATTCACCAGACAATAGGCGTGTCCGTTACCCAGAAGACGGTCTAGACCGTCGGCATAGCCAATGGGCAGGGCTGCAATGCGACTGTCGCGCTGCAATGCACCACGACGGCTGTACCCCACCGTCTCACTGGCTGGCACGTCATGAATCTGCAGGATGGTGGTCTTCAGCGTAGAGACGTTATGGATGAGCTGGTTGTTGCGTGGGTTGATGCCATAGAGGCCGAGGCCCAGACGCACCATGTCCATCTGTCGTTCGGGGAAGTGTTCGATGCCGGCGCTGTTGCACATATGACGCAGAATGTGGTGTGAGAACGCCTCCTGAAGTTGTGTGCTTCCCTGTTGGAAACGATCGTATTGTATGGCCGAGAAATCGTCAAAGCCATCGGCATCGCTGCCCACAAAGTGCGAGAACACGCTGCGAGGGATGAGTGCATTCTGGTGCTTCAGGCGGTCGATGAGCTGTGGCATATCGGTAAGCGGATCGAAGCCTAGACGATGCATGCCTGTGTCCAGCTTGATGTGGACGGGGAAGCCCGTGATACCCTCCTGTTCGGCAGCCTTGATAAGGGCATCGAGCAAACGGAAACTGTACACCTCGGGTTCGAGGCGATAGCGGAAGAGTGTGCGGAAACTGGTCATCTCGGGGTTCATGATGATGATGCCAGCCGTAATACCTGCGCGACGCAGTTCAACGCCCTCGTCGGCCACGGCTACGGCCAGATAATCCACGCGGCTATCCTGTAAGGTACGAGCCAGTTCCACACTGCCTGCTCCATAGCCCGATGCCTTGATCATACAAACCATCTTGGTCTCGGGCTTCAGGAACGAACGGTAGTAATTCAGATTGTCGACCACGGCATTGAGGTTGACCTCGAGGATGGTCTCGTGCACCTTCATTTCCAGTTGTTCGGTGACGTTCTCGAAATGGAAGTTTCGAGCACCCTTGATAAGTACCACTTCGTCACGCAACGTAGCGAAAGCATCACTCTCGAGTAATGCCTCGGTAGTGGGGAAGAACATGGCGCGTACACCAATATCTCCACCAAACAGATGTGCATTCTCCATCAGCTGTTCGCCCACTCCAAAAAAACGCGATATGCCGCGCCCCACCACCAGGGCCACGACGCGACGATACAACATCTCGCTCGACAATCCGCTCTGCTCGATGTCGCTCAGTATCAGCACACGGCTCTTGTCCTTGCCATCGGCTCGGCGACTCATGAAGTCGAGCGCAATGTCGAGGCTGCCCAGATCGCTATTATAACTGTCGTTGATGAGCGTACAGCCGTGGCGACCTTCCTTCACCTCGAGACGCATGGCCACGGGCTGCAAACTTTTCTGTCGCTCAGCCACCATATCAGAGGGCATACCAAGATACGTGCAAACAGCAGCACATATTGCTTTATCAGCAGACAGCACATCGTTCGAGTCGTCTTCTGTATCCACCCAGATAACTTGCCCCGCAAACTCGCTCTTCTCGACACAACGTCTTACCAATCCGTTTCCAGCGGGACAGAACAGTATCTTGGAGTCCTTGAACAACTGCATCTTCTCCATACACTTCTGTTCGAGGGATACGAAATTCTCCTGATGTGCATCGCCCAGACAAGTGAAGATGCCTATCGTAGGCTGCACGATACGTGCCAAGGCAGCCATCTCGCCAGGCTGACTGATGCCCGCCTCGAAAATGGCCAACTGCGTCTGCTCCTCGAGCGTCCACACACTCAGGGGCACACCTATCTGACTATTGTAACTGCGAGGGCTGCGCGTAACGATTCGCTCGTCGGAGAGCATCTGATAGAGCCACTCCTTGATGGTGGTCTTGCCATTGCTGCCCGTGATGCCTATGACGGGTACATCAAAGCGCTCGCGATGGCGCTCGGCCAGACGCTGCAGTGCACTGCGTGTGTCGGGCACCAAGAGATAGGTTGCATCGGGGTATGGAACCTCGGGCATTTTGCTCACGACAAAGGCTCTGACGCCACGACGATAGAGCGATGGGATGTAACGATGACCGTCACCGCGGGCTGTGGTGATGGCAAAGAAAAGTGTCTCTTCGGGGAAGCAAAGGCTACGACTGTCTGTCAGGAGCCAGTTGACCTCGACTTCGGCATCTCCCAACTGATGGGCGCCAATAAGTATAGATATCTCAGAGATTGTATAATTCATAAAAGTATCTTTTTCTATCCTATCGCAAGCATTGCGTGCGTATCACGACTTCCGGCGCAGCTGGGCATGCTATTGACCAGTCATTGCAGTCTGCCGAAAGCGCTGCCAGATGTGCTCTACCGCCTCGCTGCCGGGATGGTGTCCGTCTTCGGCATAGAAACTATAATCGCGAAGTTCGTCAAGCAGGATTTCGTAGGCAGGGAAATAGCAGCAGTTTTGTGGATAACGCTTCACGATCTCGTCCTCGGCCAGCAGTAGCGTGGCCTTGCTCAACTGACTTCCGTGGTAGCCGTATTTGTGATAACGATAGGGACTGA
The DNA here is from genome assembly GCA_018064685.1 of Bacteroidales bacterium. GTDB lineage: Bacteria > Bacteroidota > Bacteroidia > Bacteroidales > Bacteroidaceae > Physcousia. Next base: position 4,193 of record JAGHUS010000192.1, read on the forward strand.
CGGTAAGAATGATCTGCAAAGCTGGATTGGCACCCAAGAGCATATCCATCAAAGAAGCCATACATTCCACCACATCACCAACCGTTGCTCGCCACTCCTGGAAGAGGCGGTCGGGCTGTCGCTGACAGTTCGTCACCACCATCCACTCGTCGTCATGCTGCACCTTGTAGCAGACATTCGTGCCCAGGGTGATGATGAGATGATCGGCCTGCACCAAATCATGCCCCAGCGAGGCATAACGCTCACGAAGCATCTCCTTCAGTTCGTCAACACTGTTGGCTCTGATGCGTGTGTTAGCCCACCAGCATCGCCACTCCCCATCGGCAGGGAATATAGGATATTCAATTTCATTGCCATACAAAGCTGCACGAACCGTCTGGGCTATGCTGAACGGATTGAAGAGCGTGCCAAGCGGATTGACTGTTACGTGGAAGCCCTCGTCCTGCATACGACTGCCCATATACTGAGCAAAGCAAGAGCCCAACATCACCAGACGATGGTTGGGCAACACAGACTTCAGAAGTGGAGATGCCTCCACCATCGAGTGCCTAACTTTGCTGTATGGTTCCGTGTTGTTCATATTACATGCAAAATTACACAAAAAATGCCGATACACCACTCGTTTATCCTAAAATAATCATCCTTGGCATCTAAAACGTTCTGTAAAATCCAAAAATCCAAAGTTTCAATTGCCATTATTTATTTTTTTTGTAACTTTGCAAAAATATTACACCCTAGAATGAACGACAATAAAACCGACAAGCTGCTTGATGGCATTTTCTTTCCTGCCGATCTGCGACGCCTTCCGTTGCAAGATCTGCCTCGCCTGTGCGACGAGTTGAGAGCTTGTCTCATTCAGGAATTGAGTGAAAACCCTGGGCACTTCGCCTCTTCGCTGGGCGTGGTGGAGCTGACCGTTGCACTCCATTATGTGTTCAACACCCCCGAAGACCGCATCGTCTGGGATGTGGGCCATCAGGCCTATGCCCACAAACTGCTGACCGGTCGCCGAGAGAAATTCTACACCAACCGCAAACTGGGAGGCATACGTCCCTTCCCCTCCCCTTCCGAGAGCGAATACGACACCTTCACCTGCGGCCATGCCAGCAACAGCATCTCGGCTGCACTGGGCATGTCGGTGGCCGACACACTGGAAGGAAGCAACCGGAAGGTGGTGGCAGTGATAGGCGACGGATCGATGACCGGCGGACTGGCATTCGAGGGACTCAATAACGCATCAAGCATACCCAACAACATGCTCATCATACTGAATGACAACAACATGAGCATAGACCACAGTGTGGGTGGAATGAAGCACTATCTGCACCACCTGCACACCGGAACAACCTACAATAACTTTCGTCAACGTGCCTCGCAACGCATGATGCAGTGGGGCTGGATAAACGACAACAGCAAGAAACGCATCATCGCCTTCAACAACGCTATGAAAGCTTTGCTGAACAATCAGCACAACATCTTTGAAGGCATGAACATACGCTATTTCGGTCCGAACAACGGACATGACGTCATTGAGCTGGTGCGCACACTGCGCAGCATCAAGGACATGAAGGGACCGAAGATTCTGCATCTGCACACCAAAAAGGGCAAAGGCTATGAACCGGCCGAAAAAAACGCCACAAAATGGCATGCACCGGGGAAATTCAACCCTGAGACAGGTGAGCGCATCTGCAGCAACGACAAGAACCAGCCTCCACGCTATCAGGACGTGTTCGGGCACACCATCGTGGAACTGGCCAAGCAGAACCCTCGCATCGTAGGCATCACACCCGCCATGCCCACAGGTTGCTCGCTCAACATCATGATGCACGAGATGCCCGAAAGAGCATTTGACGTAGGCATTGCCGAGGGGCATGCTGTGACCTTCTCGGCAGGACTTGCCACCGAAGGTCTACAGCCTTTCTGCAACATCTATTCAGCTTTTGCCCAGCGTGCATACGATAACATCATACATGATGTAGCCATAGAACGTCTGCCTGTCGTTTTCTGCTTTGACCGCGCCGGACTGGTGGGCGAAGATGGTGCCACACACCATGGTGCATTCGACTTGGCAGCTTTGCGTCCCATCCCCAACCTCACTATCTGCTCGCCTATGGACGAGCATGATTTGCGACACATGATGTACACTGCACAGCTGCCTGGCAAGGGGCCTGTGGTGATACGATACCCCAGAGGCTGTGCTGAGAATACCGACTGGGAATGCCCCATGCAGGAACTGCCCATAGGCAAAGCTCGCTGTATAAAAGAGGGCAAAGACACTGTAGTGCTAAGCATTGGCCCCTTGGGCAACCTGGCTGCAAAGGCCATAAAACGAACAGAGGAGGAAGCACGCAAGCAGGGTAAAGAACTCGCGATTGCACACTACGATATGCGCTTCCTAAAACCAATAGACGAGGAATTGCTGCATGAGATTGGCAAACAGTTCACTCATATAGTAACCCTTGAAGATGGAGTGAAGAATGGCGGATTGGGTTCTGCTGTAATAGAATTCATGTCGGACAATGGATACACACCAAGAGTGACACGACTGGGATTGCCAGACAACTTTGTAGAACACGGCACCGTAGAGGAGCTGCAACACATTGTTGGCATCGACGAAGATTCAATAACGAGAGTGCTCTCATCCCTTAACCAAATACAGAAATGAAAATCATCATTGCAGGAGCAGGTGCAGTCGGCACCCATTTGGCCAAGTTGCTTTCGAATGAGAACCAAAACATTACAGTGATTGATGAGAGTCCGAAGAAGACGGACGCACTCTCACAAGCGGGCAACTATGACCTCATCACCTTCAACTACCCTCCCACCAGCATTATGGGACTGAAGGAGGCCGGTGTGGCACAGACAGACCTTTTCATTGCCGTTACACCCGACGAGACAGAAAACATCACGTGCTGCATGCTTGCTCACAATCTGGGAGCAAAGAAAACAGTGGCCCGTGTTGACAATTCGGAATATATGCAACGACAGCATCAGGATTTCTTCAAGCAGATTGGCATCAACTCGCTTATCTACCCTGAACAACTTGCTGCAATGGAGATTACCGAAGGACTGAAACGTTCATGGGTACGCCAATACTGGGAGGTTCATAATGGTGCACTGGTGATGCTGGGCATCAAACTGCGCAATACAGCCAAAATACTCAACACACCACTGTATGAGCTCTGTCCACCAGACAGTCCTTATCACGTCGTAACAATCAAACGTGGAAACGAGACGCTCATACCCAATGGTAACACCAAACTGGAACTTGGCGACATTGCGTATTTCATGACAACCAAGAAGTACATTCCATACATTCGCGAACTGGTGGGAAAGGAAGACTATGCAGATGTCAAGAACGTGCTGATTATGGGAGGCGGCAGAACATGTGTACATGTGGTGCAGATGAAACCTGACTATATGACCATGAAAGTCATAGAACAAAGCATTGACCGCTGCAACCGACTGAACGACTTGGTCGACACCGAGGACATACGAGTGATACAAGGTGACGGACGCGACACCTCGCTTCTCATCGAAGAGGGAATCTATGACACTCAGGCTTTCTGCGCCTTGACATCCGAGACGGAAACCAACATACTGGCTTGCTTGGCTGCCAAGCGAATGGGAGTGAGAAAGACCGTGGCACTGTGCGAAAACATGGACTATGTGGACATGGCAGAGAAGCTGGACATCGGAACAATCATCAACAAGAAGACGATTGCTGCCAGCCATATCTACCAGATGATGCTTGATGCCGATGTGAACAACGTGAAATGCCTCAACATCGCCAATGCCGACGTGGCGGAGTTTGTGGCTGCAGAGGGATCGCCTATTACCGAACACCCCATTCGCAACATCAAACTACCAGAGAGCGTTGTGCTTGGAGGTCTGGTTCGTGGAAACGTGGGTATGCCCATCAGTGGTAACACACAGGTACAGGCTGGCGACAGCGTAGTGGTATTCTACCGCTCGAATGTCCTCAAGAAACTAGACCATTATTTCAGCAAACCTCCAAAAGGGATTTTCAGCAAAATTTTCAATAGCTAACATAAACTATGGCAGAACAATTAGACATTATTGAGGGCACCAAAGAAGAACGCTACGAAGCACTCCTACCCCAGATAGCATCGGTCGTTGAAGACGAGACGGACACTATTGCCAAAATGGCCAACGTGGCAGCAATGCTGCATGAGACATTCGGATTTTGGTGGACAGGATTCTACCGCGTGAAGAACGAACAGCTCGTGCTGGGCCCCTTTCAAGGTCCATTGGCATGTACACGCATTAAAAAAGGAAAAGGTGTGTGTGGAACAGCATGGCAAGAGGAGAAGACCATCGTTGTGCCAGATGTCGATGCATTTCCGGGACACATTGCCTGCAGCTCTGCCTCACGTAGCGAGATTGTCGTGCCTGTATTCGAAAACAATCAGGTTGTGGCAGTACTGGACATTGACAGCGCACAACTGAATACCTTTGACGCGACAGACCAATTCTGGCTTGAGAAGGTTGCGGCTTTGTTATGCCCAAAACAATAAACAACAAAGTTGCCACTTGATATAAATCAAGAACTCGCAACTTTATGATACATTTCCCATAAAAACACTTGCAATGAATCAAAAAAGCAGTACCTTTGCATCGTGTTTTTCATGGTATTAGATTTAAGGTTAACAAAAGATTGGTTGTCGGGATGACAACCTTCTTTTTTTTATACCTTTTTTTAAAGAATGCAGAACACTGATTTGTATAGCGAACACTAGCTTGCGTATATCAAGCACAAACTTGTGCAGAGAAAACTTGTGCAGAGAACAGAGAGTATAGAATAAGTACTGCATACCTTATATATAATATATACGCACAAAATCAAACACACATGCTTTTCATCCTCAGAAACGGTCTCATCGCACACAGTCTTCTTGAATCAAGCTTTTAACCTATATGCTTGCGCAAAAATGTACAAGCAAACCAGATAAACGACGTTTTTTAGGGAACAAGTATAAAAAAAAGCGCTTTTTTTGTATTTTTTCTTTATATGCACCCACTTGTAGTGCACATCGCGCATAACTTTGCACTCAGAAAAGAAAAAGAGAGCGGTAGAAGAGTTAAACATTCTACACCAATCCCAAATTAGAACCACATAAATTCTACAAAGATGAAAAGTATGACAACTATCGAAATGAAGAATGTAGCAAACAAGAATGCAAGTGAGATCATCAGCCTCAACTCTTTCCTGAGCCACATTGGTGCAGCCATCTGCAACAGCCGTTTCGCCATAGCACTGGCAAGCATCCTGAGCCTGATGCTTAACGAGAAGGTTTCTGCCACACGTGCCCTGCATCTCCTCAACACTTTTACGGCAGGAACCTGTGCAGTACTGTTTGGCGGATTCAGCGGCCTTGCACAGTTCCTGTTGCTTGCTTGGTTGGGCATTGCCATTTGGCAGTTCCGCAAAGCAAAGTAACTTTGAGGAGGCACAAGTCCAACGATAATCATTTTTTCGCATATTCCTTTTTCTGTTATTGTTTTTTTTCTTATCTTTGCACCAAGACCAAAAACAACTAAATATGCGAAAACTATTCCTTCTCATTGCGTTGGCGTGTGCCACTGCCTCAAGTGCACAAACCAGCAGCAAGCCCTTCGTCCTCCCCACCCTGCATAGCTGGACTGCCCAAACAGGCAACTTCGACATAAATAGCTTGAAACGGGTTGTATGCAGTAGCGAGGCAGCCTCTGACGCAGGTGCACTAATGGTAAATGCCATCAACACACAGTTCGCAGCACAAAAGTGCGGCAAGGCAGTTGTAGGAAAGCCCGAAAAACAAGGCGACATCTACCTGCAAATCGTAAAGCAGAAGAAACTTGGAAGCGAAGGCTACGAACTGAACATCACCCCCACAAGCATCACGGCAAAGGCCCAGACGGAACAGGGCCTTATCTGGGCAGTACAGACCCTCACGCAAATCCTGGCCACCAAAGGCCAGTTGCCTTGCGGCGTTACAACCGACGTGCCGGAATACAAACTGCGTGGCTTCATGATTGACTGCGGACGCAAGTACATTCCCATGTCCTATCTCTATGAGACAGTGCGCTGCATGTCGGCCCTGAAGATGAACACATTGCAGGTTCACCTCAATGACAATGGTTTCAAGAAGTATTTCCACAACAACTGGAACGAGACATACGCAGCCTTCCGACTTGAAAGCGAGCTCTTCCCCGACCTCACTGCACGCGATGGCTACTACACGAAGGATGAGTTTCGCGAATTCGTGAAATGGTCAAAGACAATGGGCGTAGAGATTATCCCGGAGATTGACGCACCTGCCCATTCACTAGCCTTTACACATTTTCGTCCCGAATACGGCAACGAGGAATTCGGCGTTGACCACCTTGACCTCTTCAATCCAGGTGTAGTGCCTTTCCTCGATTCACTTTACAACGAGTATCTGGGTGGTCCCGATCCCGTATTTGCCGGTCCTCGCGTGCATATCGGCACAGATGAATACAGCAACAAGAAACAAGAGACGACGGAGAAGTTCCGTGAATTCACCAACCACTATATCCGCCTCATCAAGCAGTACAAGAAACAACCCGTTGTATGGGGTTCACTGACATGGTCAAAGGGCACTACGCCCGTAGACGTTGAGGGTGTGCTGATGGACATGTGGAGCAACGACTTCGCCCAGCCTGATTCCATGAAACAACTTGGCTATCAGATGGTCTCTATCCCCGATGGATGGGTGTACATCGTGCCAGCTGCAGGATACTACTACGATTATCTGAACACCGATCTTTTATACAACAGATGGACACCCGCCAACATCAACGGCAAGCAATTGCCGGAGCATGATCCTCAGGTTGAAGGTGGCATGTTTGCCGTCTGGAACGATGTTTGCGGCAACGGCATTAGCTGTTTCGACATCTTCCACCGCGTACGTCCTGCCATGCAAGCCATTGCAGAGAAATCCTGGAACACCACCAAGGAAATTCCTTATGCAGAATGGACGGAAAAAGTGACCACTGTACCCGACTACAACAACATCCTGATAGGCGAACTGCCCAAGGAGGCAAAGGGACAAACGCTTAGCGCCACGCCACGTCCCCACTCACAACTCACATTCCGCGCCCAGAATGGCAGCAATTATCAGCTCGACCGCTTAGGCTATGACAAAGCTGTGGAAATGCTCGTCACTGGTGCCAAGGAGCAACGTGGTGCCATACTGACCTGCAATGACGACACCGAGTTCTATCTGTCCGACCCCATCACAGGACGCATTGGATATGCACGCGACGGTTACCTCTTCTCGTTCGATTACGCTCTACGTCCCGGCGAGAAGCATCTGCTTCGCTTTGAGTTCACAAACAAGGCAACCACCTTGTATTTAGATGGGAAATTGTTCCAGACACTCGGTCCCGACCAGAAACTTGCAGCCGACACAAAGCCCTACAACATCATTCGCACCTTGGCATTCCCCCTGAAGAAGACAGGCGAATACAAGAGTCAGGTGGAGTATATAAAGATTATGGAGAAGTAAAGTCTCTTTCGAGAATGACGATGTAAATACATGACATAAACATTTCTGTTTTCGAACAGCAAGAGTGGCAGTGAAGCAATATCACCGCCACTCTTTTATTTTGCCAAATACATAACACATGTCCCCCTCATCCTACATTTATAGCGAAGGACAAGAGGACAAGACTCATTGGCTATCTGATGAAATGCATGGGATTCCACTCTTCTGCCTCAGGCTTTTCTGCCTTGCCCGTAGCATACATCTTCAGCATCACAGCCATATTGTTGGCCAGGGTTCGCATTGTCTGCAATCCCTCTACGTCCTGGGCCGCCTCACCTTCGGTACGTCCGTAGGCAATATTCCAATATTGCGAAGTGACAATAGGCATGTTGCACATCTGGAAAGGCATCTGCAAGGTTTGGAAGGCCGCACTGGCACCACCACGACGGCAGACGGTGACGACGGCAGCAGGTTTGCCACGGAAGCATGCACCTCCGGCATAGAGCATTCGCTGCTGCAAGGCCTGAGCTTGAGCAGCAGGCTGTCCCCAATAGACGGGTGCACCAACGATGATGGCATCACACTCTGCCATCTTTGCTATGACCTTATTGGTGATGTCGTCATCAAAGACACAACGGTTGTTGGCATTCTCCTTGCACTTATTGCAGGCAATGCAACCACGCACAGGCTTTGTGCCTATCCAAAAAATCTCTGCCTCCACCCCGTTCTTCTCCAATTGTTTTGCAGCCTCAACGAGGGCCACATTTGTGTTGCCCTCTTTACGAGGACTTCCATTAATCAAAAGTACTTTCATTTAAGTAAGTAATCAAATTTATTCAGTTAATCTTTAGTTTTCTTATTACATCACATCATAGATGCTATTTGCTTTATTCTTTTTCCAGTTGAAAGCCTTACTATAAGGCCTTTTCACTTTGACAGACATTGCCATTCAGGCTCTCGACATAGCGCTTCAAGTCTTCACGCAGGCGTGCATAAGCCACCGATTCACGGAATTTCGTACCTTTCTTCAGCATAACGTCAACGGGCGACACGCTATGCTGATAGCATGAAAGTTCGTTCTGGCGTTGTGTATCATGGCATGCCAGACGCGTTATCTCGTTTTCCCTCTCACGCCTTAGTTGCGTACACACTGGCCCAACCAAAGGCATTACGACATTGTCGAAAAGCGTGTGGCCCTGAATATACATATAGGATGTCTCGGGAGTCAATCCCAAATCCAGCATCTCCTTGCGCAGCGGCTCATACCCCTTCTTTGCTTCTGGGAAGTTCTGCTGCAACCACGATATAGCCTTATGAACATGACGGCGTACGTAGTCAAGCGTTTGCTCGGGATGGTATGTGTTGATGTCATGAAATCCTATCTCGCCAGCCATGTCCATTATGGAGAAACGCTTGTACTGGTCATGACGATACAACCAGATGCTCCACACCAGCAAGGGCCAGATGATAAGGGAATACTGGCGCATGAACTCCTCAAAGTCGATAACCTCACGATCGTTGAGCGTGGCCATGACGCAGGCCGAATGCAATCCCGGTGCATAGCAGTGGTAGCTCTCTATGGCATAGGCATAGGTATGGAAGACATATGGATTGTCGAGCATCTTGCACGAAGCCTCGGTGCGACGTTGCATCAAGTAGTCGTAGTCGGCATCGACACAAGCAATAAGATACGGCCCACTACTGCCTTCCTCTTTTCCGTCACACACATGGGTCATGGCCAATTTCTTACCCTTTCCCAACGACGAACGCGAAGGCAGCATCACCTCGAAATGCAGCTCCCGACTTTCAAACTCCTCGAGCACAGAGCGCCAGAAGAGCACGTCATCATAGCTCTCCACATACGCCACCACCCTACGTGCAGCACGCTTGGGTTTCAGCCTATTGGCAGCCTCAATATAAGAGGAGGTCAGATTATCAGTGAGTCGCTTTGCCACAGGGAGAGGAGGTTATGAGGTTATGAGGTTGTGAGGTTGTGAGGTTTTGTGGTTGTAAGGTGGTGAGGTTGTGGGGTAATGAGGTGATGTGGTAAAGAGGTAAAGACGTTA
>JAGHUS010000001.1 GCA_018064685.1 Bacteroidales bacterium
TGAAGCTCATCATCAGCCCCGTCCGTCGTGGTGCCGACCTCAGCCAGCGTGCCCTCGTCACCAGCAAAGCCCTCTGCCCCGTCAGCATCTCACGCGACCGTGCCGGTAATGTCAGCATCGTGGGTGATAATACAGCCACCACTCCCAGCACCCTCTGCTATCAGGTGACCGAGCCAGGCAAAAAGCCCGGCAAGGTGCAGAAGCATGACAGTGCCAACCGCATGCCTAGCATCGTGCCCCTCCGCAATGGCGGTACCGTAACCGCTTGGTATGAGGGCGATGACAAGGCCAAGACCACAGCCACATACAGCAAGATTGAGACCGTACCCGTCGAGGTTGTCTACGTCAGCAGCGAGGAAGGCCCCAGTGGCGAGGTAGCCAAGAACATCGTCGACGGCGATCCCGCCACCATCTGGCACACCATGTACAGCATCACCATGGGCACCTATCCCCACTGGCTCGACTTCGACTGCAACGAGGTCAAGACCATCAAGGGCTTCACCTACCTGCCCCGTCAGGACGGTGGTGCCAACGGCAACATCAAGGGTTACAAGTTGCAGCTCTCTATGGACGGCAAGACCTGGACCGATGCCGTAGCCGAAGGCAACTTCGAGAACAACCTCAAGGAGAAAAAAGTCCTCCTGCAGAAGCCCCAAAAGGCCCGCTACCTCCGCTTCACAGCCACCAGCAGCCAGAACGGAGCCGAATACGCCAGCGGTGCCGAGTTCACGGTGATTGCAGAGTAAAACTGCGCCATCAGAATGAAATGAAGAATCTACATGAATCGCAGATAGTCGACAGTCCATCAGCTTTTCGAGGTCAATCGCCTACCTTGCATGACAGCGAAGTCTGATGAATAAACAGCCAGACAATTGTGAATTATGAATTTTGAATTATGAATTGTCGCCAGACATTCCTCCTCTGCGTTGCACTTTGCATGACCCTCTTACAGGCTGTGCAGGGTGCGGCGCAGACGTTCACCAACATACGTTCCACCCAGACGATGACGGTCAGAGCCATCGTCCAGACCCAAGACAAAGCCATCTGGTTCGCTTCGGGCAAGACACTCTACCGTTTTGACGGGACAGAGATAACGCCTATCAGTTCAGCCATCCTCGACGAGGCGGGCGCCATAGCATGTCTGTGCGAGGCGGAAGACGGCACCATCCTGGTTGGCTGCGAACGTGGACTGGTGGAAGTGGACGGCGAGACATACAAGTGCGTGGCCATAGACGCACTGAAGGGACAGCATATCAGTGCCATCCTGCTAGATGGCAAGAGAGAATGGATAGGTAGCGACAAGGGACTCCTGCTGGACCGCCGTCTTGTAGCCCCAGGCATTCAGGTCGTGGCACTTGCCTTGCAGCAGCATGACGTACTGCTATCCAGTATGCAAGGACTCAAACTGTTCAAGACCGAAACATCTCATCTGCAAAACCTTTCAACAAGCGAATATCCACTGACCACTTGCTTCACCCAGAAAAAGGACGGCAGCATACTGGTAGGAGCTGTGCACGAAGTCTACGCCTACAACGGCAAGATGCAGCGCATCACCCCCGACAGCCTTTCGCTGCCCGTTGTCAAATGCATGACATACGATGCAAGAGGCCGTCTGCTGATAGGCTGCGACGGCGGACTCTACGAGATGGATGACGAGGTACGCCTCATCGAGCACGATGCACGCAATCCCCGCTCTTTTGCAGGCAACACGGTGTGGTGCATGACCACCGACCACTGCGGCAACATCTGGATAGGCAGCGACAACGGTCTGTCCGTCATGACCAGCAGTCAGAGCTTCTGCATCTATCCCCTATCATCCATCACGGCCGACGGAAAGGGCAACCAGATATACAGCCTGCTCAAGGACACGAAAGGTCGAATCTGGTTGGGAGGCACCAATGGTATCGTCAGCATCACGGACTTCGGCCGTCCCACCCAGCAACACATCTGGTATGAGATGAACAGCACCCAGCATCCACTGCCCCACAACCGCATCCGCATCTTCTACGAAGATCCCATTTGGGGCATCTGGGCGGGCACCGACGGTGGATTGCTACACTACGACGAGACTACAGCCAACTGGACGCTCCACCCCATCGATGGCGATGCACACAACTGGGTGTACGACGTAAGGCGTGAGTCGGATGCCCTGCTCGTCACCACCTTCGATGCCGTTTACCGCATCAAGCCCGACAGCACCGCCTCGCACATCGAGCAACTGCAGAAGGTGGATGCCAAGCCTGTGCTCGATGCACGCTACGGCTCCACACACATTGGCGATGCCCAGTGGACTCTCACTCCCAACGGTCTCTCCATCACCAAAGAAGCTGCCGCCTCGGGGGACGAAGGGGAGATGTACCACCACGACCTGCCCGAGCGCTTCGTCTCCATCTATTACCAGAGCGACGAGAACCTCCTCTATCTGGGTGGTTCCGACCAGTTTGCCATCATCAAGCCCGACGCCTTCCTGCATCGGCAGAGCGAGATATGGTTCTCGCCCGAGGCACGTTTTGTCATCCCCGCCGAAGAGAGCACACTGTCAAGGGGCATGCTCATAGCTATGTGCTGCACCTTGCTGGCCCTTGTCGTCGTTGTCATCCTGTACATCCTGCAACGCAGAAAGATAAAGCAGGAACGCATACGCCGAGAGGCTATGCTGAAAAGTGCACACGAGAAGATGCACGAACTGGAACACGACAACAACACGCTGCAGCAACAACTGCGACTGCAGCAACTCACATCGCTGCCCAGCGACGAGGAGGACGACACCCTTGGGCGCGAAGACAAATTCCTGCTTCAGGTGAACCGCATCATCGAGCAGAACCTCGACACCCCCGACCTGTCGGTGACGACGCTGAGCGAGGCCATGAACATGAGTAGCAAGCAGTTGTACCGAAAGATAAAACAATGTACCGACCTCACTGCGGTGGAGTACATACGCAAGCAACGTCTACAGCGTGCTGCCTTGTTGCTGACCAACCAGAAGTTCACCATCAACGAAGTCATGTACATGGTAGGCTTCAGCAACCCCTCCTACTTCTCCCGCTCCTTTGCGGCAGAATTCGACATGACACCCACCGAATACAGGATGAAAAAAGAACATGGAATGGGGTAAAATGACACAATCTTAAAACCTCACAAAATGGTATTTTCCACCACCTCACCGTCAAAGAGGTTGATGGTGCGATTGGCATAGGCTGCATCGTGCTGGCTGTGGGTTACCATCACTATAGTAGTGCCTTCGGAGTTGAGTTGTGAGAGCAGTTCCATCACTTCGAGACCGTTCTTTGAGTCGAGGTTACCTGTTGGCTCATCGGCAAGTATCAGCTTTGGCTTGCCTACCACGGCACGAGCTATTGCCACGCGTTGCTGCTGACCGCCAGACAGTTGCTGGGGATAGTGGGTGGCACGCTGAGAGAGGTTCACCTTGCGGAGGATGTCCAACACTCGCTGATTGCGCTCTGCCTTTGGCACCTTGAGATACTTCAGCTGCAGGTCGATGTTCTCCTCTACGGTCAGTTCGTCGATGAGGTTGAAGCTCTGGAACACAAAGCCGATACGTCCCTTGCGGTACTTGGTGCGATCTTTCTCCTTGAGGTGTCCCACCTCTTCGCCTCCGAGGTAGTAGTTGCCATTATCGGGATTGTCCAGCAATCCAAGAATATTCAGGAGCGTTGACTTGCCACAACCCGAAGGTCCCATGATGGCCACGAACTCGCCTTCCTTTACTTCCAGGCTTACGCCATTCAATGCTGTTGTCTCCACATTCTCAGTGCGGAATACTTTCGAGAGATTTTCAATCTTGATCAT
>JAGHUS010000191.1 GCA_018064685.1 Bacteroidales bacterium
TTACTAAACTACTCCGAGTCCCCCAACAGTATCGGAGGCTCCCTCCCTTCAGGGAGGGCGGGGGGAGAGTCTTCTATGATCAAACAACAGAAACCCAACAAGTCAGCCACCGAGAGCGTGGCTGCTGTGCAGCCTCAGTCGCAAGTGGAGCGACTGGCTGCCGAACGACTGCAGACGGCCACCGTGCAGTGGCCCAATGAGTATGACGGCATGGCTTATGCCAACATCATCGAGGCGTGGCTGCAGGCCAAGAATATCTATGGCGGTGTGGCTCAGGGCAACCGCAACAACATGTTCTACCAGCTGGCACTGGATATGCGCTACATCTGCGACTTCAAGAAGGAATGGCTACTGCAGGTGATGCCTACGTGGGACCTTCCGCTGGCCGAGCGAAGCAGTGTGGTGCAGAGCGCACTGAACAGGCCACAGGGCCGCAACATGCCCGATGCACTGCAAGAGGCCATCAGAAAGGTGAAGAGCCTGGGCGACATAGGCGACATGGACGAACAGGCCGTGAGCAACGAGATGCGCAACCCGCTACCCGTGAAGCTGCCCTACGTGTTCAAGCTGTTGCGCAACCGTTTCGGCCACAACCCTCACGCCATGATACTGTGCTCGCTGCCTGCCCTGGGGGCGCTGTGCACGTTCGTCCGTGCCGAGTATATCGACGGCGAGATGGAGGAGCCTATCTTCTACTGCATACTGACATCGCCACAGGCCAGCGGCAAGAAGGTGGTGCGAAAGCTGGACGAGATGCTGGCATTCCCCATTGCCATACACGACGCCGAGCAGCGCGAGAGTATGATGCAGTACAGGAAGGAACTGAAGGCGGCCAAGAACAGCAAGAAGCAGCCCGAGGAGCCCGAGGTACACATCAGGAAGGTGCCAGCCAAGATCAGTCAGCGAGTCTTTCTGGAACGTACGTACAATGCCCAGGGCAAGAGTCTGTACTCGTTTGGCGAGGAGCTTGACACACTGACCAAGGCCATGAAGGGCGGTGCGTGGGCCGACCTCAGCGACATACTGCGACTGGCCTTCGACGGCGGCGAGTTCGGTTCGGACTATGCCAGCGAGAACTCGTTCAACGCTGTGTGCAAGGCTCGCTGGTGCATTCTGCTGGCCGGGACATGGGGTGCCGTGGAGCGTTTCTTCCCGAACCTGGAAGACGGCACGATGACACGCTTCATGTTTGCACAGTTGGAGGATAACGCGGGCAAGCCGCTTCTGCCAAGGTCGCATCGCGGACTGGATGCCAACGAGACGGCCATTCGTGTAGAGGCTCAGCGACTGTATGACATGTGTCAGGGCGAACCCATCATCATCTCGCTGGAACGGACCAAGAAGGCTCTGCTCGAGTGGCAGGCTCTGCAGATCAAGATATACGAACTGGGCGGCAAGACCGACAGTGCACTCGACACACTGCGACGACGGGCCATGCTGATGGGCTTCCGTGCCGCACTGGTGGGAGCGGCAAGCGAGGGGTTGAAGGACAGCGTCACGGTGGCGAACTTCGCTGTGTGGGTGGCACAGGAGGTGCTGGACCAGCAGATGGCTCTCTTTGCCAAAGGACTGAACCAAGTGAACCGGCACGAGCAGAGCATCAAGGCCGAGGCGCAAAGCCGACTGCGCACCAACAGCACACTGAAGCTGCTGGCACAGCTGCCCAACGTCTTCACCCTTGCCGACCTGGACAATCTGCGTAAGTCGCTGGGCTACACTGGCGAGTCGCACATCAACATCCACCGCTGGACAAAGAAGGGGCTGATAGAGTGTGAGATGAAGAACGGAGTGAAAACCTACAAAAAGAAGTATTTATGAATCGCAGAGAACACATCCTTGTACCCGAAGGCCTAAATAATCCGCTGGCCTTGCCGCACACCGGTTGCTTCACGCTGGGCATGGCTTGCGAACAGCACAGCGCCGACTACATTGAGTTCATTCACCCCGCATTCTGCTACAACAATGCCATGCTGCGCATCATGAACCTGTACTCGCAGCGCCTAGATTCGCGTTTGCCATTCACCATCGAGCGCATCATCAACAAGGTGTTCGGCATGCAGTCTACGCTATACGAGCAATCGGCATTGGCGAAGTTCATGGAGAAGAAGACAGGCCACTCGTTCTACGAGTCACTACCGTCACCTTTTCTCAAAACCTCGTCCATCATCTATGGCTTGATACTCAAGTCGCTAGCCGAACTGACAATGGGCCGGCATCTCTCGTCGAACGACGAGAAAGCGCTGATAAGAGGAATAGGAATCGCCGTAAACATCTTCGTAGATCAAGAATAGGGGCGGAAAAATGAAAGGTTCGCAAATCGCGAACCTTTCTTTCTTTCTTTCAGAATTGTATTAGGGTAGGGGGGAGAGGCTTTTATCTAGCTTTAATCTCCTCAATTCCAAGCAAATGCAATGCTTACTTCTTGACAATCTTCTTGCCATTCTTGATGATGATGCCCTTGGCATTCTCGTTCACCCTCTGTCCCATGAGGTTGACCATAGCGTGTGACTTGCTGCTGGTGTTGATACGACCGATGGCTGCCAGCTGCTCCTCGTTCAGATATTCCATGCCAGCGCAGGCTGCATACCAGTCGTTGGTGAGCTCGACGGGAGCACCGTAGTCGTCAATGCTCTTTGCTACGAAGTAGCCAAAGACATCTTCGGCCTGTTCGGGGTGGATCTGCAAACTACCGTCCTTGCCAGGAACAAGAACAATGTCGCCAGTACCGCCATCGTCGAAATCGTCAACGTCCAAGACGCAGAGATATGTGCCATCGTTGAATTTGTATACAGCAACAGCCCATACAACGATCAGGTTAGTTTTCTCGTCGTAAACATAGTCCAGACCCAAAGGCGTATTGAACACACCGGGGATGATGACATCATACAGCATCTCGTAGGTCTTACCCTTGTATTCCTCCGTGCCATAGAAGCAATCCCAAGTAGCCACTTCGGGCAGGAAGCCAGTGTAGTCATCATTAACCTCCAAACCAAACACCTTGTACTTGTCCTTCATGAAGGCAGGTGAGATTCGGTGCATGTTGCGCATCGAAGTGTTGCTGACAGCCTTGCTGCGAGGAGCCACAACGCGTTCGAACTTGATGTTTTCGTCCAGAGTGATCTTCTTGGACATGTCGAGCTTCTGTGCGCTCATACTGGTAGCCAGGAGTGCTACGAAAGATAGAAGTAGAAATTTCTTCATAGATAGTGAATTAAAATTGTTAAAACTTAAATTATATCGTGCAAAATTACAAATTATTGACAACATAGACAAAGATTCAGTAAATTATTGCTCACATCACGCTCGTAATACTATTAAAATGATACATTTCCATCGTTTCTACGCAACATTAATGCACTGCCAAATGATTTTTTCCAATCAGTGTTATGTTTAATAGTCGTTTAGGAGATGAGACGTTTAGTCGTTTAATCGTTTAGTCGTTTAGAGGAAAAAAAAATGCAACGGCTGCACGAAGACAACCGCTGCAAAAAAGTATTTAGTGTTATGAGTTTCAGCTGATTAGTTGAACCACTTAACGTAGCAGAAATCCTGACGGTGAGGCAGGTTCTCGTTCTTGGGGAACATACGGTATGCAACCTTGAAGCTGCCTGCATTGTTCAGAGCGTGCTCCAGCTCGAAGGTATAGAGGTTGCCCTCGTTCTTCACTACCTTGAACTCCTCGACGCTGTATACGTGATCCTGACCGTCCTTGTCGGTGGTAAGGGTTACGAGCTCGATGCCTATAGCATCCTTCAAGCCAGCCTCGTCGACAACGACACGGATGGTGTACTTCTGGCCGGCAGCAACCTGACCGTTCTGTACCTCCTCGGGCTTGTCCTCGCTGACAACCTTGATGGCATCCCAGCGCTCGGCAACAGTCTCCTTCCAGGTAGCGATGTCCTTAGCCAGCTTGCAGTCGTTCTGCTCGAGCAGGTTGCGACGATCGCGCAGCTTGTTGTAGAAACGGCTGTAGTAGTCGTCGAGCTGACGCTTCATGGTGTAGTGAGGTGCGATCTGAGCGATAGAGTTCTTGATGACCTTCACCCAACCAGTGCTGAAGCCCTTTGAGTTGCGAGCATAGTAGAGAGGCATGATCTCGTTCTCGAGCAGGTTGTAGATGGTAGCTGCGTCGAGCTGATCCTGATGTGCCTGGTTCTGGTAGGTGCGCTTTGCGGTAAGTGCGTAACCGGCACCCTCGCGATAGCCCTCGTACCACCAACCGTCGAGTACCGACAGGTTGACTACGCCATTCATCTCGGCCTTCTCGCCCGAAGTACCTGATGCCTCGAGAGGACGTGTGGGAGTATTCATCCAGATATCGACACCGCTGACAAGGCGACGTGCGAGCTGCATGTCGTAGTTCTCGAGGAAGATGATCTTACCGAGGAACTCGGGACGCTGGCTGATCTCGTAGATCTTCTTGATAAGACCCTGACCTGCGCCGTCGGCGGGGTGTGCCTTACCGGTGTAGAGGAACTGAACGGGATAGTTGGGGTTGTTGACGATCTTGGCGAGACGCTCCAAGTCGGTGAACAAGAGATGTGCACGCTTGTAGGTAGCGAAACGACGACCGAAACCGATGAGTAGAGCGTTGGGGTTGATCTTGTCCATGAGATTGACAACACGGCTGGGATCGCCCTGGTTCTTAAGCCAGCTCTCGCGGAACTGCTCGCGGATATAGTCTACGAGCTTGGTCTTCAAGGCCATACGTGTCTTCCAGATCTCCTCGTCGCTGACGTTGTAGATAGCCTCCCAGATGCTCTGGTTAGACTGGTCGCTGAGGTGGCTGGCATCGAAGTGCTTAGCATAGAGCTTGCGCCACTCGTAGGCACACCATGTGGGGAAGTGAACACCGTTGGTGACGTAGCCAACGTGGCTCTCCTCGGGATAGTAGCCGGGCCAGATGCCGTTGAACATCTTCTTGCTGACCTCGCCGTGCAACCAGCTCACACCGTTAACTTCCTGCGAAGTGCTGCAAGCGAAGGTTGACATACAGAAACGCTCGCTGTGATCCTCGGGATTCATGCGGCCCATACCGATGAACTCGTCCCAAGAGATGCCAAGAATCTGTGGATAACCGCTCATGTACTTGCTGAAGAGACCCTCGTCGAAGTAGTCGTGACCAGCGGGTACGGGGGTGTGAACGGTGTAGAGCGAAGAGGCACGAACGAGCTCCATAGCCTGGTTGAAGGTGTAACCCTCCTTGACGTAGTCGACGAGGCGCTGTACGTTGCACAGAGCGGCGTGACCCTCGTTGCAGTGGTATACGTCCTTCTTGATGCCGAGCTTCTGCAGCAAGAGCACACCACCGATACCGAGCAGGATCTCCTGCTTCAAGCGGTTCTCCCAGTCGCCACCATAGAGGGCGTGGGTGATAGGACGGTCGAACTCTGAGTTCATGTCGTTGTCGGTGTCGAGCAGATAGAGCTTAACACGACCTACGTTGACGCGCCATACGAGGGCGTGTACATAGTAGTTCATATAGGGAACATCGACAACCATGGGTGTGCCGTCCTCGTTCATCTGCTGCTCGATGGGCAGGCTGCCGAAGTTCTGAGCCTCGTAGTTGGCAATCTGCTGACCATCCATAGAGAGGGTCTGTGTGAAGTAGCCGTAACGATACAGGAAACCTACGGCACACATGTCAACGTTCGAGTCACTGGCCTCCTTGATATAGTCGCCAGCCAAGATACCCAGACCACCAGAATAGATCTTCAGTACCTGGTTCAGACCATACTCCATGCAGAGGTATGCTACGCTGGCACGCTTCTTGTCGGGCTCAACGTCCATGTATGCACGGAACTGCTTGTACACAGCGTCCATCTTCTTCAGGAAGTTCTTGTCGGTAGCCATCTCCTCCATCTTGTCGTGGTCGATGCGCTCCAACAGGAGTACGGGGTTCTGCTTCACCTCTTCGAAGAGTTCCTCGTCGAGATTGCGGAACAGGCTGCGGCAGTCGTGATTCCAGGCCCACCACATGTTGTGAGCCAACTCTTCCAGTTTGTTCAGAGCCTCAGGGATGTTGCTCTTCACCGTAATGGGGCGAAAGCTCACCTGATTGCTGTTGCTTGCTTTAATTTTCATAAAGTTAATAAATGTTGATTAGTATACTAATTTATTTGTTCTTTCTTTCTTTCATTCTTTCATATTCGGATTTATGAATACCGAATAACCGATTAAACGATTAACCGATTAACCTTACAACCGAATAACCGTATAATCGAATAACCGATTACCGTACAACCCGAATAACCGTACAACCGAATTAGTTATTGCGCAGATACATACGTGTACGCATGTTCTCGATGGCAATGCGATAGGCCTCGTAGTAGTAGGTGATGAAGTGCTTCCAGAGTGCCTTCTCGGCCAGTGCCGCAGCGTTCTTGCGTGCAGCATCGCTCTGCTTCTTGTTCATCAGTGCATAGCGCAGCACGGTGTCCTTGACAGCGTCGCATACCTCGTTGTAGTTCACGTCGTTGCGCTCAATAACCTCTACTCCGTCTTCAATGCGGCTCTGCTCGCCCTTGACCTTGTTGGCCCACATGCCGAAACCGCTCAGACTGGTGGTGACGCAGGGCACCTTGAAGGCGATGCTCTCCAACGGGGTGTAGCCCCAAGGCTCGTAGTATGAGGGATAGACGCTCAGGTCGTTGCCGATGAGCAGGTCGTAGTAGTGCATGTTGAAGATGCCGTCCTGGGCATCCAGATAGCAGGGCACGAAGATGACCTTGACACGGCTGTTGGCATCGTTGTGCATGCCCATCCAGTTCAGCATACCGGTGACGTTGTCGCCATCGTACTGGTGCAGGTTGTGGGTGATGATGGGGTTGTCGAGGGGTGTGCAGTAGGTCATGCCGCTCTCGAGGCGCTCCTTCAAGTCCTGACGTGGACCAGCCTGCCAACCGGGAACCTCGACAAAGGCCAGGACGTCGCGGTTGAGGTTCTCGTCGTGGTTCAGTCGGTTCATGGCGTCGAGGAATACGTCGATACCCTTGTTTTTGAACTCATAGCGACCACTGGTGGCAACGATCAGCGTGTCGTCGCCCAGCGTGGTGCCCATCAGTGCGTTGGCCACCTCGAGCAGCTTAGCACGAGCAGCTTTGCGCTTCTTGCTGAACTGGGCTGCCTTGGGCACGAAGTCGCTCTCGAAACCATTCATCAAGATGGCGTCGCACTTCTTGTCGAGCAACTCCTCGCATTCCAGTCCGGTAACGTCGCTCACCGTGGTGAAGCAGTCTACATTGTGTGCCGTCTGTCGCTCTATGCTGTGCTTGGCCTCCATGTTCAGCTCCTGGGCCATCTGGTTGCCATTATAATTATTCAAATATGTGTAGAGTGGCTTGTTGTTGCCACAGATGCTGCGACCGATACTGGTGGCGTGGGTGGTGAAGATGGTGGCTATCTCGGGGCAGTTCTTGTGGATGAAGAGTGCGCCGAGGCCGGTCATCCACTCGTGTGCCTGATAGATGACCTTGTCGTAGTCCTTCGACAAGTAGAAGTGATAGTAGCTCTCCACTACCCTACCAGCTGCATAGCTGAACATCGATGCCTCGTCATAGTCGCCATAGGCATGGAGGGATTCTACATGGAAAGAGGCATAAGCCTGACCGTAAAGGTCATTTTTAATAGCAAAATAGGGAGTGAAGTCGACAAGCACTACGAGGGGCTTGCCGGGGATGTTCCAGCGACCGGTGCGAACGTGCAGCTCTTCCTGCAAGGCCTTCTCGCGCCATTCGCTCATCAAGGTGCTGTCTTCGATAAAGAGTGGATTATCCTTGCCCTGCCAGAAGTCGGGACCAATGAAAATGACCTTGTCCGTCAGTACGTCTTGAAGGGTTTTGGCACGTGTGGACAAAACGGTATAGATGCCGCCCACCTTATTACAAACCTCCCAACTTGACTCAAAAATAAAGTCGGGAACCAATTGCTGATTTTCCATTAAAAATTACTTTTCGATCTTTCTTACCTTAAATTCTGCGCAAAGGTACTACAAAAAATTCTAAAAAAATGCAAAAAATCAGTCGATTTATGGTTCATTATTATTTTTATTGATTAAAATCAAGTACCTTTGCATCGACATTAAATAAAAGCGCATTAAACATATGAAACGCATAAAGTTACTTGCATTCATGCTGATGTTGTGCTCGGCGTGTTTGGCACAAAACCAGGATGATGGCAAAACGTGGAAGTTCGACCTGACATCGAAGGAGGAGGGTGTGAGGCTGAACATCGACCTCTACGAGGAGACGGTGGAGGTGCCTGGCATGGACATTTTCGGTGCCATGAACGGATACATTGGCGGGAAAGTGTACGGTGTATGGATGGTGACGTCGTTTGTCATCAAAAATGAGAAAACAGCCGTCATTCGTTTCAGCAACGACTTCGGGTCGGAAACGCAAGAGTGCATTCTGACACATACCGACGATGGCAACTACACACTGGAGCTGACTGGTGGTGTGTGTGTAAAAAAGGTTGTGGACAAGAAACTGGTAAAGATAAAGAATAAACACCTGTTCGAGGTGAAAAAGTAGCTTTAAAGTTTAGAGTGTAGAGTTTAGAGTAGTTGAATTAGTTTACTAAAGAGTTTCCCACCCTTGAAAAATTGCTTGTAAATTGATTATAATGAGCAATGAATAATGAATAATGAACAATGTATAATGCGATTAATGAGAGGCTGGCGCAGTGATATGTTCGGGGACGCACATTGTTG
>JAGHUS010000203.1 GCA_018064685.1 Bacteroidales bacterium
TAAGTTGAGGCGTCGCTGCGCTCCTTGGATTCTACCTCAGATTCTCGCAAAAATTCCATCAAAGATAAAGATGCCAACACTCCAAATACCGGATGAACCAAGTTTGTTATTTCAACATTACTCTTATCCCCTGCATTTTGACCGAAGTCAAAAAGCCGAGGGTTAAGGGTCTGCTTTTTTCTTAGAAATGCAACTGACTGACGCGTACCGCTTTATGGTTCTGGAAGTACACTCTGTATAGGCTCATGTCGGTGCCTCCTCTGCCGTCTTCGTTATACAGCCATATATCCTGCGTGCTTGAGTCGCCCGAGTACGAGATGGATTCGAACCCGATATGGTGCTCGGACAGAGCATAGAATTTGTTTACATGATTGGCATAGGCGTTCAGCTGGTCATAGCTGATGCCGATGGGTATCTGGTTGTGCATCAGTTTGTCGTAGTTAGCCTTACCCACCGTCTTTATCATCTTGTCGTACGATTCCTTCTTGGCTTTCTCCGACTTATCGCGTTGCGATGCTTCTTGTCTGTTTACTATACCTTGGTGGTACGCTTGTGTCAGTCTTTGAACTTCTTCGTCACTTACCTTCTCGCCTGTTTCATATCTATACGTACCATTCATGTCACTCACCAATCCCTCTTTTATCTTTATCTCATCGATCGAGGTCAGTTTCATAATTTGCGATCCGCTGGGTAGTTCCACCGTGCCCCAGAATTGGCCAATCTGACCGTTCTTTGTCTTGAAGTTTGTGATTTTTACATTCTTACCGAAGAAATCTTCTGCGTACAGGGTCATGTCCTCCTTCAAGTATAAGGTGACTATGGGGCTGAAGCCATTGCCGTCCAACTTGGCGTTTTCGAATATGTTCTTTACCAGGGCGCGGTTGTATCTCTTCGGCACCTTTATCTGATACCAGTTCGGCTTCTTGAAGACGGCAATGCTGACGTAGTCGCTTTTGTTGTTGGCGAACACCTGTATCGATATTCCGTCATCATACTGCTTGGGTCTGTACTCAATGCTGTATGCTCCCACATATTCTATTGGTGTGAGCTCCCCATTTTTTACAAAGTCACTGTACAGACGTCTGAGGAACTCGTCGGTCGTGATGCTGAATGGAGGTTCGTATTTAGCCATGCGCTCCTGTTTTTCCTTCTCCTGCTGGGCCGTTATCTTCTTCTGCTCCTCGTTCTTTCTGGCTTCCTCTCTCTGCTTTTTCACTTCTTCCTGTTTCTTGAAGTCTGATGCCGTTTGGGCTGTAAAGTGCGATTCTCCTGGTGTAAAGCAGACGTATGAGCTGCGTATGTTCAGATACTCTTGGATAAGAAAATTCTTGATGTAGATACCCTTCGACTTATTATAGTAGAAGGTGCTACCCTTGGACGTGAACGTACAGCTGTACGCTTCCTGTCCGGGTTCGAATATTCCCTCGTGGCCCAGCGCAGCGTCCGCTCCCTTCTTCTTGTTGTACAGGTGGAACTTCTTGCTGTTGCCCTCAAAGCACCACAGATAGGCATCGTCGTTGAAGTCGGTTTCTCTGGCCAAAGCCAAGTTGTTTCTTTCGCCGCACATCAGGTAGTAACTACCTATTTTGATGCAGTACCACTCTGTGTCGTCGGCAAATTTTCCACCCTTGATGGTTGTTGTCTTGTACGGCAGCTCGTCTGCCACGGCTGTCAGCACGAAGGTGCATAGCAGCACCAGGATTGTCGTTAGTCTTTTCATGATTTCTTTTTTTTTAGGGACCGATATACAATTTGGCATCCTGCGCTGTCATTCCGAGCAAAGCGAGGAATCTCAGCCCAATCCTGCTATTGAGAGTCCTTGTTGGACTGAGATCCCTCCTACGTCGGGATGACATTACAGCTTGTGCCTAATAGTATATCATTGCCTTTTTTTATTGTGAATTGGTTTCTGTCGAAATACCGAACTCGATGTTCTGCTTTTGCAAAATTACACAAAAATCGTCTCTTGCTCTTGTTCCATATTAGTCCATTTTGCCATTTTGTGCTATTTTTTTGCGTCGAAAACTCAATCCTTTTATTATTTTTAGTAACTTTGTGTTGTAGATACAAGTAAAGTAACATGCTCGACCAAGAACAGCCATCGACATCCGATTTTATATACGACGAGCCCTTATGCAGCCTGTCCTCCACCTTTACCGACATACAGACGGTGCCCAGCCGCGGGTACAGTCTGCTGGCCAAGGCCATGCGCGATGGACGGTGGTGGATGCTGAAGGGCCTGAAGCCCGAGTACCGCGACGTGCAGGTGTTTCGCGATGCCCTGCACAAGGAGTACGACGTGATGTGCCACTTGCAGCATCCCGCTGTGGTATCGGTCGAGGCCTTCGAGGAGGTGCCGCAGATGGGCCCCTGCATCGTGATGGAGTATGTCGAGGGCATGAACCTGCGCGACGCACTGACACGCGGTCTGCCACACGACACCCGCCTGAAGGTGGCACGCGAGTTGCTCGATGCCGTGGGACATCTGCACCGCAAGCAGATAGTGCATCGCGACCTGAAGCCCAGCAACATCATGCTGGTGGGCGAGACGGGATATGTGAAGATTATTGACTTCGGACTCTCCGACGGCCATCTCTATACCTACCTCAAGATGCCCTCGGGCACACTGCGTTATATGTCGCCCGAACAGCAGACGTCCGACCAGCCCGATTTCCGCAACGATATCTACAGCCTGGGTTGTGTGCTCGACGATCTGTCGCTGGGCCGACGCTATAAGCGCATCGTCAACCGCTGCAAGCTGCCCTTGGCGCAGCGCTACGACACGGTCGATGCCATGCTGAAGGATTTTGACAGGGTAGGGCGCAAGTCCGTATGGCGATGGCTGCTGCCGGTGGCATCCGTGTTGGTGCTGTTGGCACTGCTGGCCATACGCTATCACTGGATGGACGATGTCTACCGCTTGGCACACTCGATAGACCTTACCGCCTACGACTTCGAGGAGGGTGGACTGTATTATAATGTCTTGTCGGACGACGAGGGTACTGTCGAACTGACCCACAACGGCCATACCAATGCCTATCGGGGCGACATCACCATACCCGAGTACGTCGAGCACAGCGGTCGCAGCTATAAGGTTGTCAGGGTGGGCGACGAGGCGTTCCGGCTAACTACCGACCTCGACGCCATCGTCCTTCCGCAGACACTGCGTAGCCTGGGCCACAACGCCTTCATGCAGTCCGACAGGGTTGCCACGCTCTATTTTCCCGACTCCATAACCCAAGCTGGCGATTCGCTCATTCGCAACTGCTCATTCATCCGCTCTGTGCGCCTCCCGCTCATGCTCAACGAGGTGCCTCCCTACTGCTTCAGCGGTTGCTGGAACCTGCGCACCATCACGCTGCACGAGGGCATCCGGGCGCTTCGCCGCGATGCCTTTGCCGGAACGGCCATCGACAGCATCACCTTCCCCCGTGGTCTTCGTGTCATCGATCGTGGCGTCTTCTGGGAGTGCCGTCATCTCAAGCTCATACGCATCCCTGCCTCGGTCGAGCGTATCGGCGATTTCGTCTTCTGGGGTTGCGACTCGTTGCGCCACGTCTACGTGCAACGTCCGCAGCCGCTGCCCATCACCAACATCTTCCAGGACCTCGAGGGCGTAACGCTGCACGTGCCGCATGGCTCCGCGCAGGCCTATATGCAGGCCAGTGGATGGAACACGCTGAATGTAGTGGAGGAATTATGAATTCTTTAACTCAACTTTCCTACCCTTGAGTTGAAAAACAAAAACGGTTCTTCTTCAATTTAGTTGAAAAGTAGTGGTTCCAAAATCAGTTTTCGCTTGAGCAGCTCTAGACCAGCTCTTCCAAAC
>JAGHUS010000175.1 GCA_018064685.1 Bacteroidales bacterium
GTTTGGAAGAGCTGGTCTAGAGCTGCTCAAGCGAAAACTGATTTTGGAACCACTACTTTTCAACTAAATTGAAGAAGAACCGTTTTTGTTTTTCAACTCAAAGGTGGGAAAGTTGAGTAAGTAACTAAAGCTTACCGAATATGTCGATGAAATGTAGCGTTATCCTATGGCAAGCGCCGCATCTGTCGCCAATTGCTGCATGGACAATTTACTTTCCGCGCATGGCGGAAAAAAAAATGTCGCAGCAGTATTAAAATTTCCGCCACGCACGGAATAAAAAATACCGTAGCGCAATTTACATTACATGCGCACATGAATCATGGGCAGTCCACCAGATTCACAATTTGCATGTATAGTATAATTCGAAAAGTTTTTTATACCAAAAGGGTTCAAGGGTTCCACTTTGTGCTTGTAAACATCATTTGATCAAGTTGTTACACAGGTAGAACCCTCGATGGAACCCCGCTTAAGGGTTCCACAGGGTTCCACCTGTGGATGCAAAAAATAAGCAGTCAACCCTAATCAGGAATCTACTGACGTATGAGAGGAGAAAAAAGTGGAACCCAGTGGAACCCTTGGATGGGGTTCCACCAAGGGTTCCACACTCGTAAACATCTGTTATACATTATGTTATAAACAAAAAGTGGAACCCTTGATGGTTTTCAGACAAAAAAAACTTTTTTTGAATAACTCCTCGTTTTTTATCGGGAGGCGACTCCCCGAGACTGGGTACTATCGTAGCCTTACTTCTCCAGGTAGCTCTTGACGGTGGCCTCGATGACCTCGCCACGCAGATCGCGCTTGAGGATGGTGCCGTCGGGACCGAAGAGGATGATCTGTGGGATGCCCAATATGCCGTAGGCGTCAGAGCCAGCCTTCTGGGCATTCATAATCTGCGGATAGGGAATCTTCATCTGCTCGATGGCCTTCTCGGTGTCCTTGGGCTTGTCCCAAGTGGCAACACCCAGCACCATGAACTTGTCGCCCTTGTACTTGTTGTACACCTCGATGAGGTTGGGAATCTCGGCCTTGCAGGGTCCGCACCAGCTGGCCCAGAAGTCTACCAAGACATACTTGCCCTTGCCCACGTAGTCGCTGAGTTTCTGCACCTTACCATTATACTCAGCCTCGAAGTCTACAAACATCTTACCTTCTTTCGACACCTCCTCGGCAGCCTTGGCTTTTGCCTCTGCCTCGGCCTGTGCCTTGGTCTGTGCACGCTCCTCCTCGGCACGCTCCTTGAGCAGCGCACCCAGTCGACCGTTCTTCACAGCCTCGGTGGTGAGGTCGTAGTACTGACTGGCGGGTCCCACCTGCAGCACATAGTATGCAGCGCATCCCTCCTCGGCAATATGCTGCTTGCCGTAGTTGCTGATAGCCTCGTTGCGCAATGCTATCTGCTTGGCATACTCCACCTTAAAAGTCTCGCGGAAGGCAGCAATCTCCTCCTGGCTCTTACCCTCGACCTCCTTGTTGGCCTTGGTCCAGAACTCCATCAGCTGCTTCTTGGTGTTGTTCACGGTCTGCTCGGCACCGTTCCACTGCTCGTAGAAGGGCGAACCACCCACGGTGAAATCGTTCTTATTAATGTCCAAGGTAGCTTTCTCGCCAGGCACCAGCATGATCTGAGCCTGGTTCATGCTTACGCTCTTACCGTCGTTCATGACGGGCACGAAGAGGGCACGGCGAACCTCGCCGAACTTGGTGGTATAGGTAAACTTACCGTTCTTCACCACCACCGAGTCCATACCATCGCCACCGATGGAGAGGTCGGGATTGCTAACGTAGACATACAACTTCTGACTGTTAAGCTCGGCAGACACCTTACCGGTTATCTTGCAAGGCTTCTGGGCAGTGGCAGTGAGAGCCACGACAACCGTCAACAGGAATGTGAATATTCTGTTCATTGTTTTGATTTTTGGGGAGTTAAGGGAGTTAAAGACGAATGTACCAGCCATTTGACAGGCAGAATTATCGTCTTGAACTCCCTTATTGTTATTGGTATTCGTCTCAGGAACGAATTACTTAATGTACTCTGCCAGGTCGGTCAGGCGCATATCGCCCTTGCGCAGGAAGGTGTCGTGCATAGCGAAGGCAGCAGCCAACTCGTGGTGAGTATGACCACCCTTCTTCTCAGCGAACTTGAGGTAGTCGCGCAGCATGGGCTGATAGTCGGGATGAGCCACGTTGATGAGAGCCTCGGCCTTCTGCATGTCGCTCTTGTGACGGAGGTCAGCCACACCATACTCGGTGATGACAGCGTCGATGTAGTGGTTGGTGTGGTCGATGTGGCTGGCGAAGGGAACGATGCTTGAGATAGCGCCACCCTTGGTGGTAGAGCCACAGGTGAAGATTGAGAGGTAGGCGTTGGCAGCGAAGTCGGCCGAACCACCGATACCGTTCATCATCTTCGTACCGCAGATCTTGGTTGAGTTGACGTGACCGTAGAGGTCGCACTCGATGGCGGTGTTCAAGGCGCAAACGCCGATACGGGCGATGACCTCGGGGCAGTTGCTGATCTCGGAAGGACGAACCACGAGCTTATCCTTGAAGAAGTCCATGTTGTCGTAGATGTCGAGCAGACACTCGTTGGTGACGGTAAGCGAGCAGGTAGATGCGCTCAATACACGGCCCTGCTTCATCAAGCCCACGGGAGCATCCTGCAGCACCTCGGTGTAGATGTTGAAGTTGGGCACCTCGGGGCACTGACCCAACGCACCGAGCACTGCGTTGGCACCCGAACCTACGCCACTCTGCAGGTTGAGGAAGCTTGAGGGAATGAGGCCCTGCTTGAGGTTGTAGAGCAGGAAGTCGGCCACGTTCTGACCAATCTGTGTGGTGATGGGGTCGGCATCCTTGAAGGCACGAGCCTCATCGGGGATGTTGCACTCCAGCACACCGAGTACGCGGTCGGCATCAACCTCAACGTAGGGCTTACCGATGCGGTCGCTAGCCTTGCAGATGTTGACAGGCTTGCGGAAGGGATGATCCTCAATCTCGTATACGTCGTGCATACCCATACTCTTGGCACTGTGGAAGGCATTCAACTCGATGAAGATACCCTTCTTGGCCAGACGGCAAACAGTGGGAGAGATACCACCAGCAGCGGTGAGGTAGATGTGGCACTTGTTGCCAACCTTCTCGATGGCACAAGCCTCGATGATGGCCCAAGTCACCTCGCCCAGATAACCCTGACGGATCTGGGTAGCCATATTAGAGAGGTTGAGGTCACTGTAACGAAGTTCGTTGTTGTTGACACGCTTGCGGAAATCGCCATTGGTGGTGTAGGGCGCACGGTAGTCGATGGCCTGTGCGTTAGCCAATGCGCCGTCGCAGCTCTGACCCGTACTTGCACCGGTGAAGATGCTAATCTTGAAGGGGCGGCCAGCAGCGTGCTCTGCCTCTGCCTTGGCAGCGATGGCTGCGGGAATACTCTTGGGAGCACCAGCGGGGGTGAAACCGCTCAAACCGATGGTGTCGCCATTCTGAATCAATGCAGCAGCCTCGGCTGCAGAAATCTTGTTGAATTCCATAAGTTACTATCTGTATTAAGTTAAGTCCTTTTCGGCTGCAAAGTTACAAAATATTTCGCAACTCACCATATCAATAATAACTTTTTATTGCTATTTTTTGCACAAAAGGGTATAAAAGTGTGCGATTTTAGAGAAAACTGACAACAACAAGGGGAAAAGCGCTCACAAAAACTGACAAAAAGAAAAAGAGCAGCGGACTTCGCAGCCAACTGCTCCTCAAAACTAAACCTTAACTATGAAAAAATCTAATGTTGTGCAAAGGTATACATTTTGCGTTTTACTGCAAAAGAAATAATAAAAAAAACACACATTTTAAACTATTTTAACGCAAAAAGACCTCTAACCGAGTATAAAAGAGTGGTCGAAAGACGTACTAAACAACTTTTAAGAACTTTAATTTGGCTGACACACAAAAAAGTATTACCTTTGCACGCAAAAACCGCGCGTACACGCGTAAACATATATAAAAGCATAATGAAAAAACTCCTGATAGAGACATACGGCTGCCAAATGAACGTGGCAGACAGCGAGGTGGTGGCCTCGGTAATGGGGATGGCCGGCTACGAGACATGCGAGAGCATTGAAGAAGCCGACGCCGTATTCCTGAACACATGCAGCGTGCGCGACAACGCCGAGCAGAAGATCATATCCAGACTAGAGTTCCTGCAAAGCATGAAGCGCAAGAAGGGACATCTCATAGTAGGCGTGCTGGGCTGCATGGCAGAACGAGTGAAGGACGAACTGCTGGAGAAGCATGGCGCCGACCTGGTATGCGGCCCCGACTCGTACCTGACCCTGCCCGACCTGATAGCACAAGCCGAGACGGGGCACAAGGCCATCAACGTAGAGCTGTCGCTCTCGGAGACATACCGCGACATCGTGCCTCAGCGCATCTGCGGTCCGCACATCGGCGGCTTTGTCAGCATCATGCGTGGCTGCAACAACTTCTGCCACTACTGTATCGTGCCCTATACCCGTGGACGTGAGCGCAGCCGCGACGTGGAGAGCATACTGCGCGAAGTACGCGACCTGCGCGACAAGGGCTTCAAGGAGGTGACACTGCTGGGACAGAACGTGAACTCATACAGATGGACAACGGGTCAGGCAGACAATGAGGCAACGAGCGAGGTGGCTTTCCCCGAACTGCTGCGAATGGTGGCACGCGAGGCACCCGAGATGCGCATCCGCTTCACCACCAGCCACCCCAAAGACATGAGCGACGACACACTGCGTGTCATAGCCGAAGAGCCCAATGTGTGCAAACACATACACCTGCCGGTGCAGAGTGGCAGTGACCGCATACTGAAGCTGATGAACCGCAAATACACCCGCGAATGGTACATGAACCGCATTGCGGCCATACGCAGCATCGTGCCCGACTGCGCCATTACCACCGACATCTTTGCCGGATATTGCAGCGAGACGGAGGAGGACCACCAGCAGAGCCTCAGCCTGATGCGCGAAGTGGGCTACGACAGCGCTTTTATGTTCAAATACTCGGAGCGACCCGGCACATACGCCAGCAAGAACCTGCCCGACGACATCAGCGAGGAGGTGAAGGTGAGACGACTGAACGAACTCATCGCACTGCAGAACGAAATGTCGGCCATGCGCAACGCCGAGACCATAGGCAAGGAGTACGACGTACTGCTGGAGGGCGTGAGCAAACGATCGAAAGACCAACTCTTCGGCCGCACCGAGCAGAACAAGGTTGTCATCATAGACCGTGGCAACCACCACATTGGCGACACGGTGAGAGTGAAGATAACCGAGAGCAGCAGCGCCACACTGAAAGGAATCGAAAATTGAAAATTGTCCGAACTTTAACGAACCTCGTCCCAGAAGGTGGGAGATAGGCTGATATGAAGAAAGCAAAAAAGACATTCCCGCTGCAATGGCAAGCCGTAACCAGCACGCTGAGCACCACCATGGTGCTTGTCATGATGGGACTGGTGATACTGTGCGCACTGACAGCCAGACAGGTGTCGAGCTCGGTGAAAGAGAACATGCTTGTCACCATCGTGCTGAACGACGAGATGAGCCGGGGCGAGATAGCGGGCATGCAGACGATGCTGAAGACAGAGCGGTACGTGAAGGACGTGACAATGATCTCGGCCGACGAAGTGCTGAAAGAGCAGATTGACGCCATTGGCAGCGACCCGGAGGAGTTCATCGGCTTTAACCCTTACTACACGGAACTGGAGATGAGCATGCAACCCAACTACGCCAACTCGGACAGTCTGGAGTGGATAGTGAAAGAGGTGAAGAGCAAGTTCCCAGAGGTGACAGACATCAACTACCACAAAGACCTGGTGGACAACCTCAACAACAACCTCAACAAGATAACGCTGGTCTTTGGCGTTCTGGCCACACTGCTGCTGGTGGTGCTGATAGGCCTCATCAACAATACGGTTCGCCTCTCCATCTACAGCCGCCGCTTCATCATCCACACCATGAAGTTGGTAGGTGCCAGCTGGAGCTTCATCCGCCGTCCGTTCCTGATGCGCAGTCTGAACATCGCACTCATCTCAGCCACCCTGGCCGACGCCATACTGCTTCTGCTCGTCCGCTCTGTGCTGAGATACGACGAATCGCTGCAGCAGATTCTGCCCACGGCGAACATCGTCGTCACGGCTGTCAGCGTCTTTCTGCTGGGACTGCTCATCATGCTGCTCTGCACATACGTCAGCGTGACGCATTTCATAAAACTGAAAGAGAACGAGATGTACGAACGATAATCCGTCGAGGAGACATAAACCATCATCTCCACCGACCGAAAACAAAGATAATAAAAAAGAAACAAAGAATATGGAAAAGAAAAATTTCGCTTTTGACAAGATGAACTTCATCTTACTGGCTGTAGGCATGGCAATCGTCATCATCGGCTTCATCCTCATGTCGGGCAGCGGCAGCACCGAGGAATCCTTCAACCCCGACATCTTCAGCGCACGCCGCATCAAGGTGGCTCCCATCGTGTGCTTCCTGGGCTTTGCCTTCGTGGTATACGGCATCATGTACAAGCCCAAGGACAAGAGTGTGGAGATGAAAGAGGAAGAGACGGTTAAGACAGTCAAGTAAACAATTAGAAGATATTAGGCAATGAACGAAATTCAAGCACTGCTGCTAGGTCTGTTGCAAGGCCTGACAGAATATCTGCCCGTAAGTAGCAGCGGACATTTGGAGATAGGCAAGATGCTGCTGGACATCGACCCCGAGGCGGGTGGACTAACCTTCGACATCGTGGTGCACGTAGCCACCGTACTGGCCACGCTCGTCATCCTCTGGAAGGAAGTAATATGGCTCTTCGCCGACTTCTTCAAGCCCCTCACGCCCCTCGAGGTCTTAAAGGCCACAAAGGGCGACATCAGCAACCCCGCAGCCCGTCTGTTCCACCGTCTCACCGAGGGACAGCGCTACGTCTTCGCCATCATCGTGTCGATGATTCCCGTAGGTGTGGTAGGCTTCAAGTTCAAGGACGACATTGAGGGACTGTATGAGGGAGACGAGAGTCTGAAGATAATCATCGTAGGCGTCTGCCTGCTCATCACAGCAGCCCTGCTTACCCTCACCCATTTCTACCAGAAGGCCAAGACGAAGGACCATGTGTCGCCACTCGATGCCTTCATCATCGGCATTGCCCAGGCTTGTGCCGTTCTGCCCGGTCTGAGCCGTAGTGGTTCGACCATCGCAACGGGTCTGCTGCTGGGCAACGACAAGAAGAAGCTGGCACAGTTCTCCTTCCTGATGGTCATCCCTCCCATTCTGGGCGAGGCACTGCTCGACTTCAAGAAGCTGTTCTTCCCCGCCCCCGACAAGATTGGCGAGATAGCCAGCCAGAGCGTTGACATCCTGCCCCTGCTGATTGGCTTCGCCGCAGCCTTCGTGTCGGGATGCTTTGCCTGCAAATGGATGATCTCGCTGGTCAAGAAGTGCAAGCTCATATACTTCGGCATCTACTGCGCACTGGCAGGCATCGCATTGCTCATCTTTGGCTAAAAGACCATCCCTCCCACCCTATCCGGTCACCCCAAACGAACAATCACAAACGAAAATTCAGAAAAAAGAAAGAAAATTTTTCCCATTTTTCTAATTTTCGTTATCCGCTAAACGACTAGTCACCCCAAACGACTAACATGGACTTCATACAAGGCGAAACACTATATTTTGACAAGCCCTACCGCTGGACATCCTTCGACGTAGTGGCCAAGGTGCGATGGCTGTTGTGCCGCAAACTAGGCGTGAAGAAACTCAAGGTGGGACATGCCGGCACCCTCGACCCTCTGGCCACCGGAGTGGTAGTGGTATGCACGGGACGCTCTACCAAGCGCATTGACGAGATACAGGCTCATACCAAGGAGTATGTAGCCACCCTGCAGTTTGGCGCCA
Organism: Bacteroidales bacterium; assembly: GCA_018064685.1. Lineage (GTDB taxonomy): Bacteria > Bacteroidota > Bacteroidia > Bacteroidales > Bacteroidaceae > Physcousia. The sequence continues at coordinate 7,920 of JAGHUS010000175.1, forward strand.
CCACCCCCAGCTACGATCTGGAGAAACCCATCGACCAGACCTATCCCACCGAGCACATCACCCGCAGTCTCATCGACGAGGTATTGCCCAGATTCATGGGACGCATCGAACAGGTTCCGCCAGCCTTCTCGGCATGCAAGGTGGACGGCGACCGCGCCTACAAACTGGCACGAAAGGGCGAAGAGGTGAAGCTGAAAGCCAAAGTGCTGGTCATCGACGAACTGGAAGTGCAGAACTTCGATGCCGACAACATGCAGCTGACCCTGCGCATCGTATGCAGCAAGGGAACGTACATACGAGCTCTGGCACGCGACATCGGCGAGGCTGCAGGAAGCGGGGCACATCTCATAGCCTTGCGCCGAACACGTGTGGGAGAGGTCAAGATAGACGACTGCATGCAGGTGGAGGACTTCCCCGAATGGCTGGACAGACAAGAGATAACCGTCGGCGAATAGAGAACGGAGCAAAAGCCAGCGAATAGAGAACAGGGCAAAAGCCAGCCGCGGATGAACACATGGCCATTCCAAGGACGAATAGACAGCTTTTGCAATAAATCAAGAACAAACAAATATCACATATATGAAACTTTCACAATTCAAGTACAAACTCAATGAGGATCTCATCGCGCAGCACCCTTCGCGCTTTCGCGACGACTGTCGACTTATGGTTGTACACGCCAAGAGTGGTGAGATAGAGCACCGAGAGCATTTCTACGACATCCTTGACTACTTCGACGACAAGGACGTATTCGTATTCAACGACACAAAGGTTTTCCCCGCACGCCTGTATGGCAACAAGGAGAAGACGGGTGCAAAGATCGAGGTATTCTTGCTTCGCGAACTGAATGAAGACCTCCGCCTGTGGGACGTGCTTGTCGACCCTGCCCGCAAAATCCGTATCGGAAACAAACTGTACTTCGGCGAGGACGACTCGATGGTGGCCGAGGTCATTGACAACACCACAAGCCGCGGCCGTACGCTGCGCTTCCTCTACGACGGACCCCATGACGAGTTCAAGGCTACGCTCTACGCCCTGGGCGAAGCACCACTGCCCAAGTCGATACTGAAGCGCCCCAGCGAGCCACAAGACCTGGAAGACTTCCAGTGCATCTTTGCCAAGAACGAAGGTGCCGTGACAGCTCCCACCGCAGGTATGCACTTCAGCAAGTCGCTGATGAAGAGAATGGAGATCAAGGGTATTGACTTCTCGTACATCACGCTGCACTGCGGACTGGGTAACTTCCGCGAGATTGACGTCGAGGACCTGACCAAGCACAAGATGGACAGCGAGGAGATGCACGTCAACGAAGAGGCATGCGAGCACATCAACAAGGCTAAAGCCGAAGGACGCAAGATTGTGGCTGTGGGAACCACCGTACAGCGCGTGCTGGAAACGGCCGTGAGTGCCGACGGCAAGATCAAGCCCTACGACGGATGGACAAACAAGTTCATCTTCCCTCCCTACGAGTTCACGCTGGCCGATGCCATGGTGGCTAACTTCTACATGCCCCAGAGCACACTGCTGATGCTGACAAGCGCCTACGGCGGATACGAGACCATCATGGGTGCATACAAGGAGGCTTGCAAGAAGACCTTCCCCGTACTGGACCGAGAGGGCAATCCCATCGTGGACGAAGAGACGGGTCAGCCAATGGTCGAGCACTACCGCTTCGGCACGTATGGCGACGCCATGCTCATCCTGAAGGACTAACACGAGAGTTGCAGTTACCGAAGTATTGACAGAAAGTCCTCACACAGAATTGCAACACCACGTATACCTCAGCCTGGGCAGCAACCTGGGCGACAAGAAAGAGAACCTGCGACAAGCTATCCACGCACTGCAAAGCCAAGTGGGTAGTCTTGTGGCATGTTCTGCTTTTATAGCCACCGAGCCTTGGGGCTTCGACAGCGAGAACACATTCCTCAATGCGGCTGTACACCTCACCACCCAGCTCACACCCTGCCAACTGCTCATTGCCACGCAGCAGATAGAGAGACTGCTGGGCCGCACTAGCAAGAGCTGCAACAAGGAGTATCACGACCGGACCATCGACATCGACATCCTGACGTACGACACAATGCACATCGACGAGACATTCACGCACGACGGACTACAGCTCAGCCTGACACTGCCCCACCCCCTCATGCACGAAAGGGATTTCGTGATGATTCCGCTACGCCAGATTTGCTTCGACTAAGCAAGCTCTCATCAAGCAAACAAGCCCGAACCTGGCAGAACGCGGAACTCGCACCAAGCCAAAAAGTATGCTCCGAATGGGTCAAAATTTCCTTTTTAGCGGAGCCATCAGCAAGACACAAAAAAACGCCCATTTACCGTCCCTATATAATAATATATAATGTATAGGCGAGCAATAAGGACACGTCCAACCACTTTTTTTCATTTTTATTTCCTCGTTTTCGTTTTTCTTCGTACCTTTGCAGCCGAAATAACAGGATGTGGATAGATTTGGGCTGCTTGCAACCACAGTAAAAAATGCTAAAACGACAAACGGCAAATGAAGCCTTGATGTATTGAGGCTTTGAGGTTTAAAACTTGTACTTTTGTCACGCATTTCTGCCCGATTTCTTTCCCCATTGTTAAATTTTAATTATTAATTATTAATTTTAAACTATGGGTTATTTATTTACTTCAGAATCTGTCAGCGAAGGACATCCCGACAAAGTAGCTGACCAGATTAGCGACGCCGTATTGGATAAAATCCTGGCCTACGATCCTCAGTCGAAGGTAGCTTGCGAGACACTCGTCACCACAGGACAGGTTGTACTGGCTGGCGAGATCAAGACAAGCTCGTACATCGACCTGCAGCGCGTGGCACGCGAGACCATCCAGCGCATTGGCTACAACAAGGCCGAGTACATGTTCGACGCCAACAGCTGCGGCATCCTTAGTGCCATTCACGAGCAGAGTGGCGACATCAACCGTGGTGTGGAACGCGAGAACCCCGAAGAGCAGGGTGCTGGCGACCAGGGTATGATGTTTGGCTATGCCACCAACGAGACTGAGAACTACATGCCTCTCTCGCTCGACCTGGCACAGCGACTGATGAGCGTGCTGGCCGACATACGCAAGGAGGGCAAGGAGATGACCTACCTGCGCCCCGACTCAAAGAGCCAGGTGACCATCGAATACAACGACAACAGCGAACCTGTTCGCATCGACACCATCGTGGTATCGACTCAGCACGACGAGTTCGTACTGCCCACCGACAGCAGCGACGAGGCTCAGGCCGTAGCCGACAAGGCCATGCAGAACCGCATTGCCGAGGACGTGAAGAACATCCTCATCCCACGCGTTGTGGCAGGCCTTCACAACGAGAACATCAAGGCTCTCTTCAACGACGACCGCATCATCTACCACGTCAACCCCACAGGAAAGTTCGTCATCGGTGGACCTCACGGCGACACAGGTCTGACGGGACGCAAGATCATCGTCGACACCTATGGTGGCAAGGGCGCACACGGTGGTGGTGCCTTCAGCGGAAAGGATCCCTCGAAGGTTGACCGCTCGGCAGCCTATGCAGCACGTCACATTGCCAAGAACATGGTGGCAGCAGGCATCGCCGACGAGATGCTGGTGCAGTTGAGCTACGCCATCGGTGTGGCAGAGCCCGTCAGCGTATACGTAAACACCTACGGACGCAGCAAGGTAAACATGACGGATGGCGAGATTGCACGCATCATACCCACCATCTTCAAGCTCACACCCAAGGCCATCGAGGACCGCTTGCAGCTGAGAAAGCCCATCTACGAGGAGACGGCTGCCTACGGCCACATGGGTCGCGAGCCTCGCACCATCACCAAGCACTTCCACAGCGACTACAACAGCATCAACGACCTCGACATCGAGGTTGAGCTCTTCACCTGGGAGAAGCTTGACTATGTAGAGAAGATCAAGGACGCATTCTTCAAGAAATAAACACACGCACTGTGATGGACAACCAAAAGACTATTGCAGTATACGCAGCTTCAAGCACCCAGATTGACGAGGCCTTCTTCGAGGCAGCTCGCAGTCTGGGTGCCGGACTTGCTAAGCACAACCTGCGCCTCGTGAACGGAGCGGGAAACATGGGACTGATGCAGGCATCGGCCGACGCTTGTCTGCAGGCCGGAGGAAAAGCCATCGGCGTCATCCCCACCTTCATGATTGAACAGAACTGGCATCACAAGGGCATGACACAGCTCATCGAGACACCCGACATGCACACACGCAAACAGACCATCGCCAACATGAGCGACGGATGCGTGGCTCTGCCTGGCGGATGCGGAACGATGGAGGAACTGCTGGAGGTCATAACATGGAAGCAACTGGGACTGTACCTGAACCCGATAGTGATACTTAATGTCAACGGCTACTACGATCCACTGATAGCCATGCTCGAACGCTCGGCAGAATACAACTTCATGCGCAAACAGCACTTGTCCATCTGGACCGTAGTCAACACGGCCGAAGAGGCCATACAGGCACTGCTCACCACCCCGAAATGGGATAGTAGCGTGCGACGCTTTGCTGCAATATGATACAGAACGACACAGTAACACATGTAGCTGACACTATAGGCTCTGCACGCGGTGCTGCTACAAGAAGCATCTCCGACAGCACACAAGTAGCCGGAGAGGCACAAACTGTGTCGAATAACGGCGCGCTGGAGAACGGGGCACAAGCCTCATCGGGCAGTTTGCCGATACAGACTGACAGCACGGCACAGGCACCTCGTGCCACGCTGAACGTGGACTCACTCCTCAACGCACAACATTTCCCGCTGAGCCGATGGAGCGACACGCTCACCACACACCACACCACCGCCTCCATCAGATATGGCGAACCCATTCCATACAGCGCCCTCAACGACAACTGGGTGTCAGGGTCCTTACTTGCCAGCTTCCTGCTGCTGGTTGTCATCTTCGTATGGTCGCGCAAGTACCTGTCACAGCAGTTGCGCAACTTCTTCATGCCCACCAACAACGAGAACAACCAGTCCACCACCGTAAAGACACCTGTCGAGACGTATTCACCACTGCTCATGGCAATGTTGCTGTGCTACAACAGCGGCATTCTGCTCTATGCATTTGCCAGTCAGCAATACGACCTCACAACAGGCATGTATCCTCACATACTGGTTCTCGGAGTCTGTATCGGAAGCTTCATGGCGTATTATCTTCTGCGCTGGATGCTATACAGATTTACAAACTGGATCTTCTTCGAGAAGTCAGAAAAACGGACATGGAACGTAGGATTTGCCTTCCTCACCATGCTTGAAAGCATACTTTTACTGCCTATTGTCCTTTACGTGCTCAATGCCAGATGGGATATACAAAATACTACGATTTTCATACTTTGCGCTTTCGTAATCACACGAATTTTGCTGCTATTCCATTCATTTCGTATCTTTTTCCCTAAAATATATGGTATTTTGCATTTATTTGCGTACCTTTGCACGCTCGAATTAATACCACTGTTATGCTTGTGGAAATTCTTGTCACTTTTTAGTGCCGAGCTAATGGTAAAATAATTAGGACAAAGTTTTAAGGTATGATTAAAAAGATTCTGGTTTCACAACCACAACCCGCTTCCCCCAAATCACCCTATTACGATTTGGAAGCTCGCCATAACGTAGAAGTCATCTTCCGCCCCTTCATCAAGGTGGAAGGACTCACTGCCAAGGAGTTCCGCCAGCAGCATATCAACGTATTGGACTATACAGCTATTGTCTTCACCAGTCGTCATGCCATCGACCATTTCTTCAACCTCTGCAAGGAGATGCGCGTAGCAATCCCCGAGGACATGAAATACTTCTGCATTACCGAGACCGTGGCCCTGTACATACAGAAATACGTGCAGTATCGCAAGCGCAAGGTGTTCTTCGGAGCTACTGGCAAGATCAACGACGTGCTGCCTGCCATGGCGAAGCATAAGAACGAGCGCTATCTCACTCCGCTGAGCGATGTGCACAGCGACGAGATAGCCAAGATGATGGATTCAAAGAACCTCAATCATACAGAGTGCGTCATGTACCGCACCGTGAGCAATGACTTCGCTGCCGACGAAGCATTCGACTACGATATGCTGGTATTCTTCAGCCCCAGCGGAATCTCTTCGTTGAAGAAGAACTTCCCTGACTTCGAGCAGGGCGAGATTGCCATCGCCACACTGGGTCCCGCCACTGCCAAGGCAGCCAAGGACGCCGGCTTGCGCGTGGATGTAGAGGCTCCTTCGCCCCAGTATCCCAGCATCACAGCGGCTATCGACGACTACGTCAAGAAGGTCAACAACTAATTCAATTCATAATTAGCCTGGCGAATTAACGTACCCGCTAGACTGACGCGCAGACGAACAATTATGAATCTCCCAGCGCAGCCCAATTATGAATTATAAACGATTCATCGCGCAGTCCAATTATGAAGGTCGAAGAGCTCGACGAAGTCAATTGTGAATTATGAATTACGAATTCCCAAAGTCCGAGCGACTTTGCAGCAAAAAACTCATAGAAGCCCTATTCGAAGGTGGACACAAATCCATGTCTGCCTATCCGATTAGGGCTGTCTTTATGCAAGTTGGCGAGGCAGCCGATGAGCAAGACAAGGTTATGGGTGACGGCAAAGAGACTGTTGGCGAGCAGGAGAACAAGGTAATTGGCGAGCAGGAGAACAAGGTAACTGACCAAGAGGCTGAGGAAATAAAGAAGCACGAGGCTGACGTGCGAGAAGACAGCATGCCTGCCGTGCAAGTCATGATGTCCGTATCCAAGCGCCACTTCAAGCACGCAGTGGACAGAAACCGTGTAAAAAGACAGCTGCGCGAAGCATATCGACTCAACAAGCACATCCTCACCCCCCATCTGGAAGGCAAACATATTGTCATTGCCTTCATCTGGCTGAGCGACAACCTCTTTGAGAGCAGTGTACTGCAGACAAAAATGCAGAAGCTGCTGCACAGAATAAGCGAAGAGATCTAGTCAAATAAAGGTCACTGGTAAAGTTTGTGTCATGCACTTGGCTACGCCCTATCATTCAGCGTGACACAAAGTTAGCGGAAGCAGTGGCTTGCGTTTTTTACAAGAAACAGAAAGCGATGCGCTGCTCACTCGGAATCAGAAGAAAGCAGCGCATGTATTTTTGCAAAAGATTCAGGGAACGGGGTCATAGCCGCTTCCTCCCCACGGATTACAGCGTAAGATGCGCCAAATGGCAAGAAGAAGGCCTTTGATGGGCCCATGCTTCTTCAGTGCCTCAATGGCATACTGGCTGCATGTTGGCGTAAAGCGACAGCACGAAGGCGTAAGGGGCGAGATGCATTTCTGATAGAAACGGATGGGCAAGATAAGCAGCCATGCCAAGGCTATCCCCACACACTTGAAGGGAAACCACATCCAACGGCCTATTGTCTTCAGTACGTTCATAGTCCTTAATACGATTATCGTCCTCAACCTACACCGTTTGAAACGGCATCATACAGTCTCCATCACTTGATTTGTCCCACCTCGATCTGCTGCACGATACGCTCCACCAGTCGGTCGTCATCCTCCGGTCGGTATTCTTTCTTCAGACTGGCACCAAAGGTCCAAGCAAAGACCTGGTAGAAAGCAGCACGCGTAGGACCGAGAAAAGCCTGAACAATCTGGTACGAAGACTGATTGCACTCTCTATCCACAAGTTTGATGAGCAACTTACCCTGCGAGAATGTCAGTTTCTTCATCTCGGGTGTGAACTGCTTCTTTATGTCGCGTTCCACGGCCTTGATATGCGCATCCTTACTCTTCTTGTCGGGCAGCAATTCCAGTATCTCGTAAGTCTCGCTGATGATACGCTTCACCTTCTGCGCCAAAGGCAGTACCTTCTTGATGTTGTTCACCATCTTGTTCCATTTCTGGCGCTCCTTCTCCGTCTTGAACACAAGCGGCGGATAGACAGGAAGCTCGGGCATGAGGTAGACCCAAATCTCCTCGCCCATATACATCTCAGGCTCCTTGTAGCGGTAGAACTGCAAGTGCACCAGACTCCCGGACTCAATGTCGTCCTGCGAAAGCCTTCTCTCCATCATCTGATTGAGATCGACAGGTGTGCCCTGATTGTTCGAGGACTGGGCCCACGAAGCAACACAACCCAAACACATCAGCAATATGACAAGATAACGTTTCACGCTACAATGATATTTTCTAATTCTTATATTCTACTTTTTCTTTATCACCAACAGACCATTTCCAGGCCTTTTCTGCTCAACTTTCCGCTTTTGTCCGACGATTGTTCAGTCCATCTGTTCTCTGTTCAGCCGCAAATGCCTATTGCCTGTCTCGCCAGAACGAAGGCAGGAAGAGGAACAGTACTGTATATATTTCCAGACGACCTACGAGCATATAGAAGCTCATCAGCCATTTCGAGACAGTATGTACATGCATAAAGTTCTCGGTAGGTCCACACGAGCCTGTGCCAGGCCCCACATTGCTCAACATGCTCACGCAGCAGCCCATGCTGGTGTCTACATCCAGTCCGAAGAACGTCCACACCATCATAGCCATCACAGCAAGCAAGAAATAGATGAAGATGAAGGCAAGAGCTCTGCGCACCCTGTCATCGCCCACCACATGTCCCGACAGACGAATATTCTTGACCATACGGGGGTGCAGCTGCAGCACAAATTCCTTCACTACGCTCTTGGCACAGATTATTATACGAATAACCTTGATGCCACCTGCCGTACTGCCGGCACAAGCACCAATAGCCATGATAAAGACTGTAGGCATCCAGAACGAGCCGCCCCACGCCACATAGTCGCAATATTGGCCGGCAAAGCCCGTACTCGTCATAGTACTGCTGACATGGAAGAGCGCCGAGCGGAAAGTAGCCTCGCCAGGAGGAGGCAGCGTACCTTCAGCACCTGGCTGTACAGGGGCGAAGCAGAACATCAGCACAAACACCAAGATGGCACAGGCCCAGATGCCAAGGAAGCCACGCAGTTCCTCGTTGTTCCACAACACCTTAGGGCGACGGATGGACAGATAATAATAGAGGGAGAAATTGACACTGGCCATCACCATGAAAACCGAGGCTGCATACTCCAGGAACGGGCTACCGAAGAATGCCATACTCTTGTCGTGCGTACTGAATCCGCCTGTGGCAATGGTTGTCAGCGCATGGCAAACAGAATCGAACAGATTCATCGACCCCAACCAATAAACTAATGCGCAGATACCGGTGAGCGTGAGATAGATGATGAGCAGACGGCGAGCCGTGCTGCCAATCTTCGGCCGTAGGCGGTCCAAGCTGATGCCCGTCACCTCGGCCGAGAAGATATTGCTGTTCTTAAGGTCGTATACGGGAATAAGAGCAAAGGAGAAGACCACGATGCCCAAGCCACCCATCCATTGCGTAAGGCTGCGCCAGAAGAGTATGCCATGCGGCATATCGTCCAAACCGCTCAGCACCGTGGCACCAGTAGTGGTAAAGCCGCTCATGGCCTCGAAGAAGGCGCTGGCAGGATCCAGATCCAGGTAAAGGATGTAAGGCAACATACCAATGGCCGAGAAGAACACCCACGACAAAGCCACGATAAGAAAACTGTCGGCTCTGGACAAACGAGTCGAGCTGCTCTTTCCCACCATGAGTTTCGACAAACCACCTACAGCAAAGCACACCAAAGCCGTGATGCCCAGCGACTGCCAGTCGTCCTCGCCGTACATAAAATGGCAGTAGAGCGACACCAGGAAGGCTAAGAGCACGAATGCGCCCTCTACCATCAGTAATATGCCGAAAATACTTTTTTTCATCTGCCTTTTATGTAGTTCAAAGAAACAAGAATAATTTTCTTTATCTGCCTTTTATGTATTCCGAAGAAACAGGAATGCTTTTCCTTAACTGCCTTAAATACACTCTGACAAACTTAGTAACTCACCGAGCACTCTATGCCCAAAGCCCTGACACGTTCGCCTATGGCATCCAGTTCCTCGTGCGTAGCTTTCTGCAATAAGGGCGAAGGCGTTTCACGGTCGATGGTGTATATCATCACCTTGCGTGGGGCAATCTTGCCGACAGCCTCCAGCCAGGGTTGCACGAACTCCTCGGTGCAGTTATTGACATCACGGCCTTCGTGCGTTCCCTTCATGAACATAGTCTGGATGATGACGCTCTCGTGCATCTTGCCAAGCCACTCCAGCTGTTCCGCCACATCGTAATGTCCGCATGGACGATCCGCCAGTCGAATATATTCGGCCGACACGGTGTCGAGCTTCATGATGACATTGTCGAACAACCGCAGTCCCTCGCGCACCTCGGCACGGCCGATGCGGGTAGCATTGCTCAGGATGCTCATCTTGGCCTGAGGGAAATACTTGTCGCGCAGCGAAGCCACTGCGGCAGCAACCTCGGCAAAGTGTGGATGAAGGGTAGGTTCGCCATTGCCGGCAAAGGTCAGCACATCGGGTTTAGGGCCATTCTGCACCATATCCTGCAGACGTGCCTCGAGCGCATCCCTGACCTCCTCGACGGTGGGGAAAGAGGATTTGGCACGATGGTCGGCATTAAATCCGCACTCGCAGTATATGCAGTCGAAGGAACACACCTTTCCGTCGGCAGGAAGAAGATTGATGCCAAGCGACACACCCAGTCGGCGACTGTGTACCGGACCGAATATTGGAGAGGGATAAATAACCGTGCTCATACCTATCTGTTGATTTTGGGCACAAAGTTACAAATATTATTTGTATTGAATCGTCTTTTTAAGAAACTTTATCACAAAACACGTTTTAATGTAAGAAAATTGCGCAAGCAGAGAGCGAGTTATCCACTTTATCATATTTGTAATAGACAAAGAGAAAGGAAGCGGAAGACAAATCTTCATTTCTTCCCACTTGATTCTTAACTCGAAATATTCTGTAATGCCGTAATGCCGAACGCCACCTACGTCAGCAGGTACCCCACCCACGAATACTAATGATTATCATTACCAAAACAAAAAGTTGGCAGCACAAAGTTGGCATCTGCATACCCATTTTTAGGTATTTTGCATACCGACTCTTTATTATGTGCTGATTTTTATCTAATTTTGCAGCGTGAACAAAAAAAAGAGAACTGTCATGAGCGGAAGATACAAGGCAACAGACCAGATGAGCGAACTCATCAGCGATGACTACCGGATGCTGCAAATCATTACACGTTTTGGCATCAAGTTGGGATTTGGCGAACAGACCATCGAGACGACCTGCCGCCAGAATCATGTGCACATACCCACCTTTCTGGCTGTGGTCAACTTCACCAAGAACGCCGGGCACACCCACATCAACGAGACAACAGAGCAGATAAGCGTACCGCAGCTGCTGCAATACCTGCAGAATTCGCACCAGTTCTTCGTCGAATTCCGTCTGCCTAACATACGCCGCAAACTGATTGAGGCCGTAAACTGCTCGAGCCACAACCAGGTGGGCATGCTGACACTGAAATTCTACGATGAATACGCACAAGAAGTGTCGCGCCACATGGAGTTCGAGAACAACCATGTCCATCCGTTTGTCAACGAACTGCTGGCACACAAACTGCCCCACACCAGCCTAGAGGAACTGGGCAAAGAGCACAGCGGCAACCACGCATCGATGGAGAAAAGCATCGTGGAGCTGAAGAACATCATCATCAAATACTCGCCCAACGAAGGAAACGACCAACTGCTGAACGACGCACTGATGGATATCTACATGACAGAGGAAGACCTGCTGCTGCACTGCAAGCTGGAGGATACACTCTTTACCGAATGTGTGCGCAAACTGGAGCGAGAGGTGAGGATGCAGAGCAGCAATGAGACCGAAGCAACGGAAAGCGACGAGGAAGAACAGGGTGGAAACGTGCACGACGAACTGTCGGAACGCGAGAAAGAAGTGATATCGCAAGTGGCACGCGGACTGTCCAACAAAGAGATAGCCGAGAAGATGTTCATATCCGTCAACACGGTGATGACACACCGCCGCAACATAAGCCGCAAACTGAATGTGCGCTCTGCCGCCGGCCTCACCATCTACGCCATCGTAAACGGACTGGTAAAGCTGGAAGAAGTAGAGCTGTAAAGCTGCTTATTCGCTGTAATGGTGTAATGGCAGAAAGAAGATGCAGGGTAAGAGCGGGAATGCAGTCACAGCAGACGATGCAGATTGTCACACCAGATGATGCATATTGTCACAGCAGTCGGTACATGCCGCCATTCATCAGCTTCACCACTCCGCGCATCTCAAGATTGAAAAGCAAGGCAGAAAGCTGACCGACAGATATGTCAACCTCGACAGACAGCTGGTTGAGTGCCTTGCCATCAAAGCCCTTCAATGCGTCCACCACTCGTTGCTCGTCGGGTGTCAGATCGACGAACAGCTCTCGCTGTATGGGCTTGCCACGTTGGGCCGATTCCTGACCGGCAGTAGTCCACCCCAGCATGTCCAGCATATCGCTGACAGAGGTGATGAGATGCGCCTCGTTGCGGCGAATGAGCATATTGCATCCAGCCGACTGCTCGTCGTGAATACGCCCAGGGAAAGCAAAGACATCGCGGTTGTAGTCGTTGGCAATACGAGCCGTGATGAGCGAGCCACCCTTCGACGCACTCTCCACTACCACCGTAGCATCGCACATACCCGCCACAATGCGGTTTCGGGCCACAAAGTTCATCTTGTCTAGCTTCGTCCCCGACATATATTCCGTAATCAGGCCACCCTGCTGAAGCATCTGTACAGCCGTATCGAAATGCATGCGAGGATAAATCTGATCCAGTCCGTGAGCCAGTACGCCCACAGTGGGAAGTCCGTTGCCCAAAGCCCCGCGATGTGCATTGATATCAATGCCGTAGGCCAATCCGCTCACCACCATACAATCGGGGCATTGCCGAGCTAATTCCTCGGTGAAATGGCGGCATATATCCTTTCCATACTCCGTACACTGGCGTGTTCCCACCATGCTTATCATGTGCACGCTGTTCAGGTCGGCATTACCCCTGTAGTACAACACCGTCGGAGCATCATCACACTCTCGCAAACGAGCAGGATACTCGGAATCGTTCAGACAGATGCACTGCACGCGCTTACTCTGCGCCCACTCCAGCTCTTGTTGGGCACGAGGCAGCAGACTGTCCATCCCTGCCAAGTTCCGCAGCACAATGTCGTTCAGTTCGGGCATAACAGCCTTGATGTCGTTTCTATTCTCATATACGGCCACGGCACTGCCCATCACATCGAGCAAACGACGCTGAATCATCACGTTCAGCCGAGGCACTCTAGTCAGTGCAATCATGCACTGTATCTCTCTATCTGTCTGCACTGTTATTAGTTTGAATTTAAACCGATTTTATCGATGATTCCAAGACTGAAAGCTCAGCATCATTCACACACCTCGTCGGGGAAGAATACACGGTTCAGCTCGTCGCAGCCACGCACCAGCTGTCCGTCCTGCACGCACACGGTGTCCACACGAGCCTTGATGGCCAGTTTTTCGTCGGGCAGACGGTAGATGTCCTGAAAGAACACGTACTTGATGCCCTGTCGCTCCAATCGCAGACGGCACACAAACTCGTCGCGGCTGCGCAGAGGCGACTTGAAGTCGATGGTGATGCGAGCCACCACGGCATCGATACCCTTGTCGTGCAGTTCGGAGAAGCTGACGCCGTTAGCCAAAAGGAACTCGTGGCGTGCATGCTCGGTGTAATGCTGGTAGTTAGCATTGTTGACGATGCCCTGAAGGTCACATTCGTAGTCGCGCACCTTCATCTTCAGTTCATACTGGTAGTCCATAAGATATGTAAGTCATTTAATATTTCTTCTTCAGGAATTCATATCCGAAACGGCAGCGCAGACAGTCCTTGCGATCGCAGTATTCGCGCTTCAGCTGTATGAGTGCCTGGCTGTCGGCCGCCGTGTCCACGGTGATGCCGCATGCCCTCCACTGCCGCAATATGTAGTTGTCCTCGGCCTTCAGCTGCTGCAGCAGTTCGGTGGCACGGTCCTGCATCCGCTCGTCGTTGTGATAACGCCCATAGGCATAGAGCACAGGCACGACGGTGTTGATGATGAGAAGGTCGGCCGTAGCCTTGGACACACCCGGCACGGCAAAACACTGCCGCAAGGCCGGAACATCCTTGGCATCCAGCAGCTTCGACAGCTCGGCGCTGCCACTCTGGTAGAGCTGTGCCAACTGCAGGATTCTGACGTGCGGGAAGTTCTGCGGACGAGTGCGCAGATAGCGCCATTCCGACTCCTCGAGAGCCTCATTGAGTGTGAATTTATGAGCCAGATAGGCATACTCCTTCGTGAGCCTTTCGTCATGCGCCTTGGCCAGGAGTCCCGCAGTGCCCAGGAAGAGGGCATTGAGCTGGAAGATGTCATCGCGATGCTTGCCCGCCGCATGCAAGGGAAGGATTCGCCCCCAACGCTCGAACGCATCGCCATTGAGCGAGAAGCCAAAGCTGCGCGCCAGCGTCACCATCAAGGCACGCGTCCAGTCGCCACGCGTCTCCTCCACACGCCTCAGCACACGCTCCGAACGGTCCATAAGGCGTTCGCACAGCAAGGCATCCATCCAGCACATCTTCAGCAAGGAAGGCAGTTCGGGCACCACGCGGAAGCAGCGCGGGTAGTCCATCGTGGTGAGCAGTTCGTCATAGCCCTGGCGCAAGGCATCGGGTATGGCCACCACCACCTGCGGCAGAAGCTTGCCGTCGTGGGTCACGACGTCGGCGTCGGCGTTCTGCGTAACGTGCAGCACCACATTGTCGTAGGCTGCGTCCTGGTCGTGCCCATGACGGTACCAGTCCGACGAGCGGAGATGCACCTCGACGTTGCCCACCCACATCGTCTGTCCGATGCGTATCTTGGCGTTGAAGAAGTCGGGCCCCGCATTCAGATTATTCTGTCCGGGGTCGAGCACCTCCACCTCCTGCCCATCCGTAGTCAGCAGCTGCTGCAGGGGCAAAATACGGTATTTCCATGCATAATGAAGGAGTTTTTCCATCTACTTTGGCCTTATGCGCGTTAAATAATGTACAAAAGTAGTCATTTTTACGAAAAAAAAACTACCTTTGCACGAAAATTATCACATAAAAAATTAGTTAGCATGAAAATAGCATTGATTGGTTACGGCAAAATGGGCCGTATGATAGAGCAGATAGCCATTAGCCGCGGTCACGAGATTGTGAGCATCATCGACATCGACAACCAGGAGGACTTCGAGAGCGACGCCTTCAAGAGTGCCGATGTAGCCATCGAGTTCACCACCCCCTGGACAGCCTACGACAACTACCTGAAGGCATGGAAGGCTGGCGTGAAGGTAGTGAGCGGTTCGACAGGCTGGATGAAGGAGCACGGCGACGAGGTGCGCCAGGCTTGCCAGCAGGACGGCAAGACGCTGTTCTGGGCTAGCAACTTCAGCGTGGGCGTGGCTATCTTCAGCGCAGTGAACAAGTATCTGGCCAAGATCATGAACCAGTTCGAGCAGTACGACGTGAACATGGTGGAGACGCACCACGTACACAAGCTCGATGCCCCCTCGGGCACTGCCATCACACTGGCCGAAGGCATCATCGAGAATCTGGACCGCAAGCAGAGCTGGGGTCTGCACGAGACGAAGGAGGGCGTGCTGCGCATCGACGACATACGTCGCAAGGAGGTGCCCGGCATCCACACCATCACCTACGACTCGCCCGAGGACCTCATCACCATCACCCACGATGCCCACTCACGCCAGGGCTTTGCCCTCGGAGCCGTACTGGCAGCCGAGTACACGGCACAGCATAGCGGCCTGCTGACCATGAGCGACCTCTTCCAGTTTTAATCACTCGCAACCGTAAACAGGAGCCTTCCGACCGCCTCCGCGCGACTGGCACCTCAACACACCCTCACAATGAAAGTAAAAAAAGAAAAACCTACGCGCAAGGACATCATCAAGTGCAGCCTTGCCATCATATTGTACATCGCCTTCCTCATCTGGATTGAGTCATGGTGGGGCATCATCGTCCTTCCCTTCATCTTTGACAACTACATCACGCACTTCATCAACTGGTCGTGGTGGAAGGAAAGCGACAGCCCTATGACCCGCACGCTGATGAGCTGGGTCGATGCCATCGTCTTTGCACTGGTGGCCGTGTACTTCGTCAACATCTATTTCTTCCAGAACTACACCATCCCCAGCTCATCGCTCGAGAAGAGTCTCTTGGTGGGCGACTATCTGATGGTGAGCAAGTCGAGCTACGGCGCCCGCGTGCCCCAGACGCCACTGCACATGCCGCTATGCCAGCACACCCTGCCCTTGAACCTGGGCAAGAGCTACCTGGAGTGGATAAAGTGGGACTACAAGCGCATCCATCCCAGCCGCATCCCGCTGAACGACATCGTGGTGTTCAACTACCCTGCCGGCGACACCATCCTCACGGGCGAGCACTATCAGACGGAATACTACCGTATGCGCAACGATCGCGGCGAAGCCATCTACCAGCAGCTGTATGGCGTGGTACGCCCCGACTCGCTGTCTCCGCTGGAGCGATACAGATACTATCAGACGTGCCAGCAGCTGGGCTCGGACTACCTGAAGAAGCACGCCTACACATTGAACAACCAATCCTTTGCTTTCGGCGACGAAGAGGAGTTTGGCGAGATAGGATGGCGACCTGTGGACCGCCGCGAGAACTACGTGAAGCGCTGTGTGGGCACACCCGGTCAGACGCTGCAGATCAAGGACCGCATCATCTATCTGGACGGCAAGGCCAACAAGGAGCCCGACAAGGTGCAGTATAACTACATGTTCCACCTGAAGCAGCATGTGCCCGAGGACCTGTGCGAGGCTTTGCAGATCAGCAACGAGGCTCTGCTGCAATACAACAGCTACGGGTGTATGCCCTTAACAAACGAGGGATACATCACCTTTAAGAACCGTACCGACCTGGTGGACAGCATCAGCGTGGTACCCGAGGAGGGCAACGGCCTGTACCCCTGGAATTACTTCCACGGCTGGACACGCGACAACTACGGTCCCTTGTGGATACCGGAGAAAGGCAAGCAGATACCCGGCGGACTGAACATCGACAACCTGCCCATCTACGAGCGCTGCATTGCGGTGTACGAGGGTAACGACCTGAAGGTGACCAACGACGGCAAGATACTCATCAACGGCAAGGAGGCTACGAACTATACCTTCAAGATGGACTACTACTGGATGATGGGCGACAACCGTCATAACTCAGCCGACTCGCGCTACTGGGGCTTCGTGCCTGAGGACCACGTTGTGGGCAAGCCCGTCCTCATCTGGTTCAGCACCGACCCCGACAAGGGCTTCTTCCAGGGCATACGCTGGGAGCGTCTGTTCCGCTGGGTGGATAACATCAAGTAACGACTAAAACTCATAATTCTAGTGAATAGTGAATAGTGAAAAATACCTAATACTGATAATTTATTAATACATTGGATGAAGCATGCATTGTAGTATCAATAAAAGTATTAAAAGATTAAGTATTATTCACTTTTCACTTTTCACTTTTCACTTTTCACTAATCGCCTAGTCTCCTAAACGACTAGTTTCATGAAAGGCAAGACAACCATACTGCTGCTGGTCATCATCGTGCTGGTGCTGCTCGGGCTGAGGCTCTGCGTCTTCGACGTGGTGTCGGTGCCCACGACGAGCCGTTGCCCCAAGACGGGGCACATGGTACTGGTAGACCGCTGGGCCTATGGCTACCGTCTGCCCTGGAAGTGTACATCACGATGGTCCTACACCCGTGCCAAGACGGGCGACTGGGTGGCCTACAACCGTCCTGCCTCTTCGCCCGCCGAGAAGGCCGACACCACAGCCCTGTACATAGGCAAGGTGGCTGCCGCAGCGGGCGACACCATCTGGTATAACAACGATTCGGGACGCATCTCCACCACCCTCGACACGAAGAACGGATTCACACACCCGCTCATCGTGCCCATCAAGGGCCGACGGATGCCCATCAACGAAGGCAACGTGCAGTTCTATGCCATCACCATCATGCAGCACGAACCGACCAAGGCATCGGTCGTGGACGGACGTCTGTGCGTGGATGGAAAGATCGTCAGAGAGTATTGCTTCCAGCAGGATTACTACTGGATTCTGACCACCAATCCGAAGGACAAGTCCGACTCCAACACCTTTGGCTTCGTACCGCACGTCTCGCTCATCGGAAAGATAAACTGACGCCCATGCAAGTCACCAATAACATCGATGCCACTGCAGCCACTGCGGCACCTCTGCAGCCTGCAGCAACGGTCTTCCCCTCTACCTACATGGGCCCCGTTCAGCTCTTCTCAGCCATGCTGAAGGCGGGCAAGGCACAGGTGGAGCAGTACGACCACTATGTGAAGCAGACCTACCGCAACCGCTGCACCATAGCGGGACCGAACGGCACGCAGACGCTGACCATACCGGTGGAGCGCTCGGGCGAAGGCAAGACCGTGATGCGCGACCTGCGCATCAGCGACCACGGCAACTGGCGGCACCTGCACTGGAATGCTCTGGAGAGCAGCTACGGCAAGTCGCCCTTCTTCGAGTATTATGCCGACGATCTGCGCCCGTTCTACACCGAGCGCCGATGGACATTCCTCATCGACTTCAACGAGGAGCTGACAGCCAAGATACTGGAACTGCTGGACGTAGACATCGTCCTCACGCGCACAAGTAAATACGCTGGCGCCAACCTGCACCAATGGGCCGAGCCCAGTGCCCTGCGCACTCTACCCGCCAAGCCCTACTACCAGGTCTTCGCCCAGCGCCACGGCTTCCTGCCACACCTCAGCATTGCCGACCTTCTGTTCAACATGGGACCCGAGGCGGTGTTGTGGCTGGCCTCCCCCGCCACCCTTTAGGGGGAGGCCGAAGAGCTTCATTGCTCATTATAAGCAATTAATAAGCAATTGTTCGAGGGTGGAAGATTTTAGTAAATGAATATAATGCTGTAATGCTGATGAAATTAGACCTACATACCCACACGCTGGCTTCGGGCCACGCCTACAACACCATCATGGAGATGGCCAGGGCGGCCCAGGAGAAGGGTGTCGAATACCTGGGCATCACCGAGCACGGACCGAACATCCCTGGCACATGCGACCCCATCTACTTCCGCAACCTGCACGTCATCCCGCGCGAGATGTACGGGGTGAAGCTGCTGCTGGGTGCCGAACTCAACATCCTTGACACCAAGGGCACGCTCGACCTCGACGAGTGGTACTACGAGCATTGTCTCGACCTGCGCATAGCGGGCATACACAAGCTGTGCTGGACACCCGGCACGCCCGAGGAGAATACGCACGGCATGATCACGGCCATTCGCAATCCGTGGGTCAACATCATCAGTCATCCCGGCGACGGCACAGCACAACTCCTCTTCGAGCCCATCGTGCTGGCAGCCAAGGAGAGCCACACGCTGCTGGAGATTAACAACTCCAGCTTCAAGCCGGCTCGCGGACTGGATGCCTCGCACCGCAACTACACTGAGATTCTGCAACTCTGCAAGCGCTACGAGGTGCCCGTCATCCTGGGCAGCGACGCACACTTCTGCGCCGACATTGCCAACTACGAATTCGTACTGCCTCTGCTGCAGGCTACCGACTTCCCCGAGGCTCTCGTCATGAACCACCAGCCCGATGCCTTCTTCGCCTATACGGGGTTGAAATCAAAATAGAAAATAGAAGAGATAAGAAAAGAATGAAGAGAGAAGATAAGAACGAAAATTCTTAAGTCTTCTCTCTTCATTTTTAATTATTGCGTTCACCACGCATAGTCCATCTTGATGACCAGGACGCGCAGATGCTGATCGGCCTGCTGCGTCTTGACCTTGGCCACATGCCAGTCGTCGGGAAACATGATGTTGAACGTGCCGGGGATGCTCTCGAAGCGCTCCAGACGATCGGCCTGGAAGGAGTATTCCAGTCGGTCGGGCTTGTAGGGTGCAAGGGGCTTCGACGTCTCGTGGTCGAGTCGGGCAAAACCCTCGGTGCCACGCACCACATACATGAAGTCTATCTTCTCGCGGTGGCTCTCGCTGCCCTTGCCAGCCTTCAGGTCGGCCTCGCTGCACCAGTTCTCGCTGTCCTCCACGCTTACCACAAGCGATGTGCCGGGGATGGGAGTACGTCCGCCGGGGATGGCCAGCAGGTCGGTCTCCTGCAACCACTTGAACAGTGCCTGCCACTGAGCTGGATTGCGGTGATACTGGATGTAGAAGTCCGTAAGGTTGACCGTAGGTGCGGGCACAGCCTTTGTGAAGCCGTTCTTCCACTCGCCCTTCTTCGCCCACTTCTGGGCCAGTTTGTTGAGGGCGGCAGGATACTGGTTGGTGTAGGTCTGGGCATGAGCCGTCAAGCCGAACACAAGGACCAGAAGGGATAAAATCTTTTTCATTATCTAGTTAGTTTTTAAGGTTTGCCAGTTAACACACCGCAAAAATAAACAAAATAATTGGAAACAATATACAATTAGGCACAAAATACAATTATTTATCCTGGATTATTCACAGACAT